>CAJOPP010000022.1 GCA_905236365.1 uncultured Lachnospiraceae bacterium | reverse complement strand
GGAGTTGCTGTCGTCAAAGCATCATATGTAAATGCCGTCATACGTCCGGTAAAGGAAATCAACAAAAAGCATCTTGCTCCTAACGCAGGATTCATAAAATTTTGTCCTAGTCCGCCAAACAGCTGTTTTACAACAATAATAGCAAAAAAACTACCGATAACAGGAATCCAATAAGGGACCTCCGGTGGCAGATTCAATGCCAACAATAAACCGGTAAGTGCCGCAGATAAATCATTCACCGTAACTTTGCGTCCTAACATCTTCTGATATCCAGCCTCAAATCCTACAGAGCTAATCACCGTAACCAGAATCGTAAGCAGTGCACGAATTCCAAAATTATATACACCAAAAATTGCAGCCGGCATTAAGGCAACAATAACCTGCCCCATAATACTTCCAGTAGACTCCTTATCCCTGATATGAGGAGAAGAAGATATTTTCATGGTCTGTTCCAAAATGTCTACCTCCTATCGTTTCTTATTCACTAAAATCTGTTTACGAGTTCCAGCAATAATTTGAGTCAAATGCCGTTTTGCCGGACATACATAAGAGCAGCATCCACATTCGCAGCATTCCATTCCTTCATATTTAACAAATTCGTCCAAATCCCCATGTATTGCACTATCAGCCAATCTGTTCGGCATGACTCTTCCCGGACATACCTCTACACATCTTCCACAACGAATACAATTTGACGGTTCGACTCTTGATACAATATCCTCCTTGAAGCAAAGAAGGGCAGAAGATCCTTTTACAATCGGAACATCAAGAGAAAACATGGCTTTCCCCATCATTGGACCGCCAGAAATAATCTTCTCCGGTGATTCTACGTTGAATCCTCCTACTGCATCAATTAATTCTTTAACATTTGTTCCAATTCGCACACGGAAATTAGCAGTGTCATTCACTGCATCTCCTGTCACTGTTACAATTCTCTCATATAACGGTCTGCCCTCAATCAACGCATTGTAAATCGCCACAATCGTATCAATATTGTGCACAATACAACCGACATCCGCAGGCAACATAGTAGAATTGATTTTTCTTCCAGTATTGGCATAGATCAACTGCCTTTCTGCACCCTGTGGATATTTGGTTTTCACTGCATTGACCGTAATATTCGGAATATTTTTTGTTAATTCTGTTAACTTTGCAATAGCATCCGGCTTATTATCCTCAATTGCAATAATTCCTTTTGTATCATCAAACAGGTTCATAACGATCTGAAGTCCCGCAACAATTTTTTCCGGAACCTCTAACATTCTGCGATAATCAGAGGTCAGATAAGGCTCACATTCCGCACCATTGACAATGATAGTATCAATCGCATCTTCATTGTTTGGAGTAAGTTTGACATGAGTCGGAAAACCAGCACCACCCATTCCAACAATACCAGCTTCTTTAATTATCTCTCTGACATCATCTCTATATAACTGATCAAGCGGTTTAAGATTCTTATGAAAATCAACCTCTTCAAACTTGCCATCATTTGCAATTACAATAGAGTTTACCTTTGCACCACTAACTGTCATTCTTGGTTCAATTGCCTTGACCGTACCGGAAACACCAGAATGAATATTGGCAGATACAAATCCTCCAGCTTCTGCAATCTTTTGTCCTACCAACACGGAATCACCCTTCTTAACTAACGGAACAGCCGGTGCTCCTATGTGCTGAGACAATGGATAGACAAGATCTCCTTGGGGAAGATAATCCTGAATTGCTTTATCCATGGACAACTCCTTACCGTCATAGGGGTGGATTCCTCCTGAAAACGTAAAAAAACTCATATATTATACCTCACTTTATTCAATCTTAAGTACATATATTTTTTTCATTATACATCAAATGCTTTTATTTTGCTAGGCTGTTTTCACGCATAAAAAAGAATCGCAACAGTGAAGGTTACTGTTCAGACGCAATGTCATTTACTTAAGCAGGACGTTGCCGGATATGTTATATGTTTTCCATTTCGGGCACGAGCTAAAGCATACCGTCGAACTAAACTCGTGCCTTGCTAAGGTCTCAGGCATTTCGCTTAGTTGTTCACGTAACGGTACTAAATTCGCCGGAACTTCCTGTTACATAAAAAGGTGGAGCATATCTCCACCTTTTTTTCGTTCTCAAATAACCAGTTCATTTTTTTTCGTTTTCCAAAGTATAACTTTTATTCTGAAGATGAAACGTTTTTTGAAGCCCTTTCGTAACATAGACCTCCTTATCAGCTGTAACAAAAACAGCTTCTGCACCCTTATCTTCAGCATATTTCATTCCCTTATCTAATCCCAGCACAAAGCAGGTCGTTGACAACACATCCGATAAAAAGCCACTATCACTGATGATAGTAACAGATATCAGACCGTTGTCCACAGGATATCCTGTGGACGGATCAAATATATGATGATAGCGTTTGCCGTCCACCTCAAAATACTTCTCATAATCACCTGATGTAGAAATCATCGTG
This sequence comes from uncultured Lachnospiraceae bacterium, assembly GCA_905236365.1. GTDB lineage: Bacteria > Bacillota > Clostridia > Lachnospirales > Lachnospiraceae > CAG-590. Next base: position 18,694 of record CAJOPP010000022.1, on the reverse strand, counting down.
TTTTCTTTAATATCGAGCACACCAAGTACTTCTCCTTCATCCCCTCGGGGATCCTGAATACCGACATGCCATGCCTTACCATCACCCTTATTTCCATATACCGCAATACTTCCTCCGATTGAAAGAATAGCCCCTTGCACATCATAATCAGCAAGCAATTTGACCAATTCATCACAAGCAATTCCCTTTCCTGTTGCTCCAAAATCAATCGACATGCCATCTTCTCTAAAAATGATTCCTTCTTCTGTAACCTCAATATTTTCTGCATCTATATATTGTAAGGTATTCTGAATCCGATTCATCTCCGGAATCTCAGTTTTGCCATCTTCAATCCCCCACAAATTCGTAATAGGGCGAATGCATGGCGAAAAGGCTCCACCAGACTCTTTCGATATTTGAAGTTCTTGCCTTATAGCTTCAAGCAGATTATCTGACAGCTTGTAGACTCCATCCACAGCATGATTCTGATTACATTTTGAGATTTCAGAATCATTCAAACGGACAGATATCTGATTGTCTAATTCCAGCAAAGCCTGATCAACTGCTTTATTAACTGTTTCATTCTGCTTCGCACTTTCCGAATAAATGGTCTTTTTAATGTTTGTTCCCATAGCAATTCCGGTAAAGGTATCTGGTTTACATTTCCGATTTGTTAAATTTTCCATTCTTCTGCCAATAATAATAATCACTAAAATAAATATGCTCACGATTATTGCATTGACCATACGTCTGTATTTTTCAATACGCCTGTACTTATCAATCCATCTCATATCCTAACTCCATCTTCTACTACCCTTGAACAGGATCAGGAAGAAATTTTTAACCCTTCAATCATTCTGTCTTCAATTACACGCAATCTTATCATCAGCTTCCTTGATCCATTTGTCAGAAATTACAATAAGATTATCAAGACGCCTGAACAGCATCACTGAATCACAAAGGAAATCTCTGCCTTACAGGCTACCTTTCCATCAACTGAAGCTTTCACAGCACCTATCCCTAATGGACCCTTTATCTTAATAATCTCACATTCCAAATCCAATCGATCCCCAGGAACTACCTTTTGTTTGAACTTTGCACTATTGACACCTGCAAAATAAGCTATTTTCCCTTTATTTTCTTCCTGACTCAATACAGCCACCGCTCCAAGCTGTGCTAAAGCTTCAAGCTGAAGCACACCTGGCATAACCGGTTCTTGTGGAAAATGCCCTGCAAAATATGGTTCATTGTAAGAAATATTTTTATAGCCTTTAATAGACTTTCCCGGCTCCATCTCTGTTACTCTGTCAATTAACAGGAACGGTTGACGGTGCGGAATAATTTCCATAATCTGTTTAATATCTAACTCCATCCTTTTTCTGCCTTCCTATCTGATTCACATTTGCTTTATTCGTATCTATTCATCAGGGCTGAACAGTTACCTTTATTCTTCAACATATTTTCTGACAACTAAAGTTGCATTATGACCACCAAATCCCAATGAATTAGACATACATACATTAACTTCTTTTGAAATACCATGGTCTTTTACATAATTCAGGCTAAATTCTTCTTCATCCTCTACTTCTCGAAGTCCAACGTTTTCATGAATATAACCTTCCTCTATGGATTTTACACAAGTAATAAACTCAATGCCTCCGGCAGCTCCAAGCAAATGTCCCACCATAGACTTTGTTGAACTAATCAGAACATCATTCTGTGCATCTCCCATTGCAATCTTAATCGCTCTTGTCTCAAAAAGGTCATTATGATGGGTAGATGTTCCATGTGCATTGATATAATCCACCTCTGAAGGCGATATTCCCGCATCTCTCATTGCATAAATCATAGCATTAGCTGCTCCCATGCCATCTTCAGCCGGAGAAGTAATATGATAAGCATCTGAAGTAGCACCATATCCTACTAATTCTGCCAAAATCTTCGCCCCTCTGGCTTTTGCATGTTCTAATTCCTCCAGAACAACAACTCCTGCTCCCTCACCAAGGACAAACCCTGCCCGGTCTTTATCAAAAGGAATAGAAGCTCTTGTACAATCCTCTGTTGTATTCAAGGCTGTCAACGCTGCAAAACCGCCTATTCCAATCGGAGTAACACAGGATTCTGTACCACCTGCAATCATCACATCCGCATCACCATACTGAATGGTTCGAAATGCTTCACCAATATTGTGTGTACCAGTTGCACAAGCCGTTACTACATTGATTGATTTTCCTTTTAACCCGAAATAAATGGACACATTGCCACTTGCCATATTTGAAATCATCTGCGGTATTACTAACGGCTCAATACGTCCCGGTCCCTTCTCTGCCATTCGTTTTTCATTTCGTTCAACAGCCTGAAGGCTTCCTGTTCCGGAACCCACCGCAGTTCCAACACGATATGCGTCTTCTTTCTCCATATCAAGTCCAGCCTGCTCAATTGCCTCTTTGGCAGCAACAACTGCATATTGTGAAAAAAGCTCCATACGCTTTGCAGATTTGGCATCAATGTAATCTTTTGCAACAAAGTCTTTTACTTCAGCTGCAATCTTTACCTTAAACGCCGATGTATCAAATTGGGTAATCGGACCGATGCCCACTTTACTGTTCTTTACTCCATCCCAGAATTCATTCACACTTAAACCAATCGGGGTAATTGCTCCCATACCTGTTACAACAACTCGTCTCATACTATTCTCCTCTTCTAAATACTCATTCCGCCATCCACGCATATTACCTGACCGGTAATATATGCTGCCTTATCAGACGCAAGGAAAGCAATCAAATTTGCAACGTCACTTGTTTGTCCCAGACGTTTCATGGCAATTCTATCCGCAACTTGTTTTTTCGCATCTTCCGGCATGGCATCTGTCATCTCCGTCACAATAAATCCCGGTGCAACTGCATTCACTGTAATGCCTCGAGAACCCAATTCCTTTGCAACAGACTTGGTAATTCCGACAATCCCTGCTTTGGAAGCTGCGTAATTTACCTGTCCCGCATTTCCATATACTCCTACTACGCTAGAAAGATTGATAATTCTTCCGGATTTTTGTTTTAACATTTGTCTGGAAATATGTTTTATGCAATTAAATGTACCCTTTAAATTGATATCCAAAACAGCATCATAGTCATCTTCTGACATTTTCATCAAAAGACCATCCTTGGTAATCCCTGCATTATTTACCAAAATATCCAGCGATCCATATTCCTTTACGATGTCTTTCATCATCGTTTCAACCGCCGCATAATCCGCTACATTACAGCAATAGCTGGCAGCCTGTCCTCCATTTTCTTTAATCGCAGCCACTACTTCTTCCGCTTTTACTTTGTTGCCATTATAATTGACAATAACGGTTGCTCCATTTTCAGCAAGTGTAATTGCTGTCTGTTTTCCAATCCCACGACTGGCACCCGTCACAAGTGCGATTTTTCCTGCTAACATAATTGACACCAACTTTCAAACATATATATCCTTTCCCGTCATATACAAAACGTCTTTGTCATCTTTATGTATTAACCGGTCATTTCTATATAGTATTTGAAACACAAACATAAAATCATTTATGTTTATATTTTCCTTTCTATTTTATTATTTCCCTGTATCAATTCAGCAAGGCTGAACAATTACAGTTCCTTTACTTTTTCAAGATCCGCATACTGATCTACATTGACAATCTTTACCTCTTTATTGATTTTCTTTACAAAAGAAGAAAGAGTTTTTCCCGGACCGATTTCAATAAACGTATCCACACCATCCTGAAGCATTGCCTCTACACACTGAATCCACTTAACCGAAGATGAAACCTGAGCAGCTAACAAATCCTTCACCTCATCCTTATCTTTTACAAAGTCTCCCGTTACATTAGTCACATACGGAATAGCAATGTCATGGATTTCTACATGTTTTAATTCTTCAGCAAGCTTTTCGCCAGCTCCTTTTAACATTGGGGAATGAAATGGACCACTTACATTCAACGGAATACATCTCTTTGCACCAGCTTCTTTTAATAATACACTGGCCTTTTCCACTGCTTCCTTTTCACCGGAAATAGCGATCTGACCCGGACAGTTATAATTTGCAATTCCTACAATTCCGTCCACCCGATCACAAACTTCCGTAATTTTTTCTGCATCCAGTGCAATGATTGCAGCCATTCCACCCTGCCCCGCCGGAACTTCATCCTGCATATAAATACCACGCTTTCTCACAACACGGGCACAATCTTCAAAGTCCATTACGCCGGATGCCACTAAAGCAGAATATTCTCCCAAAGAAAGTCCTCCTGTAACATCAGGAGTCACACCAAGCTCTAATACAGCCTGTAACATAGCTACCTCTGTGGTCAACATCGCAATCTGTGTATATTCTGTAATATTTATATCTGTATTTTCCTCAAAACAAAGAGCTTCTATATCAAGACCTACTGCCTTAGAGGCTGCTTCGTAAACCGCTTTGCTCTTTTCGTTGTTCTCATAAAATTCTTTTCCCATTCCTACATATTGTGCTCCCTGTCCAGGAAACATAAATGCAATCTTACCCATGTAAAAATCCTCCATTCCACAAATATCCCGATACAACAGAACCGCTATTCTGCTTGTACCGGGGCATATAATTCAAAGATTGTTCTAAAACAATCTAAATCCCATACAGATTATTCCTTAATCATTTCTTACCATTCAATCAACTGTGCACCCCATGTAAGTCCGCCACCAAATCCGCAAAGAACAATCTTATCTCCCTTCTTCAACTTTCCAGCACGATTCATCTCATCTAAAAGAATCGGTATGGAAGCACTTGAAGTATTACCTGTATTTTCAATATTCATTGGAAACTTCTCAATCGGAATCTCCATCTTTTTCGAAACAGAGGCAACAATTCTTGCATTTGCCTGATGAAGCACATAGTATGTAACTTCCTCTTTTGTAACATCTGCCCGTTCTAATAATAAATCAATACATGCCGGCACTTTGCGCACTGCAAATTTAAAAATATCAGGACCGATCATCTGAATATAGTGTTTATCTTCCTGTTTTCTGTTTAAAAAATTCCTGGTAGACCTCTCCTTACACTTCAGTGACATTCCTTTAGATCCGTCACTGTGTGTTACACTGCTAAGAATACCCTGTTCCTTCTCTGTTACCACTGCAGCACCTGCTCCATCTGCAAATAAAATACAGGTCGAACGATCTTTCCAGTCTACTAATTTGGAAAGGGTTTCTGCACCTATGATCAATGCTGTTTTTGCCATACCCGCTTTAATATAAGCATCTGCAGTCTGTAATGCATATACAAATCCCGAGCACGCCGCATTCAAATCAAAACAGGTAGCGTTCACCGCCCCAATCTTATCCTGTACAATACAGGACATACTTGGCGTTGCACGTTCTGCAGACAGTGTCGCCAAAATAATCAGGTCAATTTCCTTTACATCTATTCCCGAATTTTCAATTGCTGCCTTTGCGGCTTCTGTTGCCATATAGGAAGTTGTTTCATCCGTTGCAATATGCCGTTCTACAATTCCTGTATGTTCCCTAATCCATTCATCATCTGTCTTCACAAGCTTTGCCAGCTCATTATTATCAATAACGGTAGGCGGTAAAAAACTGCCTGTTCCTATGATTCCAGTTGCCATAACGACCTCGTCTTTCTAACAAATCCGATGGATACCATCTTCAAACCTTCTGTTACCCAATAATAGACTTATGCTTAAAAAACATAAGTCTATTATTCTCTCTAAAAACTATATCGAAGTTTTCTCTTTTTGTCAACCGTCAAATACGATTCTCACTCTTGATTTATAACAGTTCAGCCTTCGGCTTCACTGTTATAAACCGGACACAACATTGCTTTCCAGATTGCCCGATACAGGTACAATTTATACTATTAGCACGCTGCCCACAACAAGCACCGGCAGTTGAAGAGTGGCCTGTTATTATTTATTATCATCGGCATTCTCTGTTTTATTATCATCGATATTCTCTGTTATATTGTCATCGTCGTTCTCTGTTTTATTATCATCTGCATTCTCTGTTTCATTGTCATCCACATTCTCTGCCTTGTTATCTTTCTTATTCTCCGTCTCAATCAAAGACAGTTTTTCCTCTAAATTTTTGATGCGGACATTGATTGTGTCAATCTGCGAAACAAAGTCGTCCAATGTCTCATCAATATTCTCTCCCTGCTTTTTGGCAATATAAAGATCCATTCCCATCTGGTTAAACAACTTATTTTTATCATTGTTATATCCCCGAATCTTACTTTTTAAGTCATTGATCGTAGCCAATCGTTTCGTTGTGTCTTTTGCTTTTTCCACTGCATCAGCAGAAGATACCTTTAACTTATCCAAAAAATCATTAAATGCCATACCTCATACCCCTTTCCTTCTATCTTCCATTTTATTTGTCAGTTAAAAACTTATTTTTTGTCCCGAACCGGTGACAAGAAATTTCATTTTTTAAAGGCTGATTTAAAAATAAACAACTTCTTCATCAGGTTGTTCTGCCTTTTCAATCTTTTGTGCATAAAGTACCGGACCATCCCCGTCAAATTCTTTGTAAAATTCACACTTTACCTTTGCTGTAACGGTAACCCAATCTTTATCCTTAAGATTAGGTGCCTCTAAAGATACGCATTTAAAACCTAAAAAAGTAATATCTTCTGCACAACAGGTCATTGCAAAGCGCCCCGGAACGAATGCTTTTCCTTTATATTGTGGCGGGCAATATACCTGCCCTTTAAATTTTACAATCTTATCAACATACTTGTCCGTATTATCCGACGCATCAATATAAAAGATTCCGTAATCGTCATCCTCAATCTCAATCACATCCGCCTCTAAATCATACGGAATCTCAATTTCTCCATCATCTACCTGTGCCTGCCCGTTCACATTCTCAAAAACGAGCTGGGCCCTCCGGTTCAGCGTTTTTACAGCCATGCGCATCGTATTGATATCAGAATCATCTGTGATCCGGTTAAACACGATCATGTCTGCACTTTGAATATGTTCTGCCATCAGCGACTTCATATTATTATTATAGACCGTAAAAGTTGTTGCATCAATCAGTGTAATGACCTGAACAATCGTCCACCCTTTCGGAACACGTATATTAAACAGTTTTTCCAACTGCCACATTCCATTATACTCAATCATGACCTGATTTGGTTTATATTTATCCTGTAAATCCAATAATTTATCAGTATTTAACTCTTCTTCCTCTAAGTATACAATGGAAACGTTGCGTTTACGAAGTTCTTCCTCATCATACTCCTCCACTCCTTCCTCTGTCACAAGCAACAGAGTAGGTTCTCCTTCTGTAAAGTTACGATCTACTAAGGTCTCCCTGCAAAACTGTGTTTTACCGCCTTCTAAAAAACCCATAAACACAAATACCGGAATTTCTTTTTCCTGCTTTCTCATATTTGTCTTCCTTTCTATTTTTTAGAGTATCAGATGTTAATTGGCATGAAATAATTCTGCAATCTTATCTTCTTTTAATTCGCTTCCAATTACACAAAGCTTACCAGTTACATCCGGCTGTCCACTGCGAACCTCATATTCTTCCGGTGTAAGATCAAAATAAATCCATGTGCCGTCTACGCCTGGAACAATTCCCTTTGCACGTAAAATAATACCATATTCCTGATTTTCTGCATCTGCAAGCACCTTAAGAATCGATTCTATATCTTCCTTCGTATATTTGTGTGGTGTCTCAACACCCCAACTTGTAAACACCTCATCTGCATGATGATGGTGATGGTCGTGATCGTGGTCATGATGATGATCGTGGTCATGATCGTGGTCATGGTGATGATCGTGATCATGGTCGTGATCATGGTCATGGTGATGATCGTGGTCGTGATCATGGTCGTGATCGTGGTCATGGTGATGATTGTGGTCGTGATCATGGTCATGAACATGTCCACAAGTTGGGCAAACTTTTGCCTCCTCTAACAATTCTTCCACCAAAGATTTTTCATTTTCCAAAGCGGATACGATCTGTTTTCCATCAATATCGTCCCACGCAGTTGTAATGATTGTAGCCTTATCATTATGTTCTTTGATCATAGCGACAACCGCCTCTAATTTTTCCTCTGATAATTTTTGTGATCTGCTCAGAATAATCGTACCTGCATTTTCAATCTGATTGTTGAAAAACTCACCAAAGTTCTTCATGTACATTTTACATTTTGTTGCATCCACCACTGCCGAAGCAGAATTAATCACAATTTCTCTCTCCTGCATATCCGCAACGGCTTTCATAACATCAGACAATTTACCAACACCGGAAGGTTCAATAATAATACGATCAGGTGCATAATCGTCTAATACCTGTTTTAACGCCTTGCCGAAATCACCGACTAAAGAGCAGCAGATACAGCCGGAATTCATTTCATTGATTTGAACACCAGCATCCTTTAAAAAGCCACCATCAATCCCTATCTCACCAAACTCATTCTCAATCAGTACTAATTTTTCTCCTTGAAATCCTTCAGCAATCAGTTTCTTGATCAATGTGGTTTTTCCTGCTCCCAAAAATCCGGAAATAATATCTATCTTTGTCATTTTACTGCCTCCTATTTTTCTTATCTATCACTTATTATTTTTTCAACTTATCTATTCATGATTGTCGCACCGCCAACCACAATATCATCTTCATAGAACACAACCGCCTGTCCCGGTGTAATGGCACGAACCGGCTCTTCAAACTGACAGGTAACCATATCATCTCCTGCCATGCGTATTCGGCACCGGGCTCCCTGATGAGAATAACGGATTTTCGCAATAACTTCTTTCTCACCCTCCAATTCCGGTATGGACATAAAATTAACCTGATTGGCTGTTAACCGATCCTGAAAAGTATCTGCATTGGTTCCAATTACCACTTCATTGGTCTCCGGACGGATATCCACCACAAAAGCCGGGGTTCCAAGAGAAAGCCCCAGTCCCTTTCGCTGACCTATGGTATAATGTATGATTCCTTTGTGCTGTCCTATTATGTGACCATCTAAATCCACAAAATTTCCTTTGGAAAAGGTCTTGCCGGTTTCCCGTTCGATATAAGACGCATAATCATGATCCGGAATAAAACAGATTTCCTGACTATCCGGCTTATTTGCCACCAACAGACCAATCTGCCCCGCAATTTTCCGTATTTCTTCCTTCTCATATTCTCCAACCGGCATTAATGTTCTGGAAAGCTGTTCCTGCGTCAGATTATACAGTGCATAGGTCTGATCTTTGCGTGTTGTTGCTGATTTTCGAAGAGCATATCTGCCATTCTCCAGTCTGCATACCCTTGCATAATGACCGGTTGCTATATAATCACAACCAAGTTCCATTGCCCGATGCAACAACGCTTCCCACTTCACATAACGATTGCATGCAATACAAGGATTTGGTGTTCTCGCATGCATATACTCATCCATAAAATAATCAATTACATGTTCTTTGAACTCTTTCTTAAAGTTCAGTACATAATACGGAATATCCAACATATCTGCCACTCTTCTGGCATCATCCACTGCTGATAATCCACAGCAACCACCATTTTCTGCCATAGCAAGCGGATCTTCATCCTGCCAGATCTGCATTGTTACACCAATCACATCATATCCCTGTTCTTTTAATAAATAAGCTGCAACTGAAGAATCCACTCCTCCCGACATACCAACTGCAACTTTCTTTTTCATCTCATATCCTCCGAATCTGCAAAGAAAAATTTTATTCAAGAATGCTTCATGCGATCTTGCTGTGGAATGCAGTCTGCTTTGCTTACATCTTCATCTGTGCATTCCTGCAATCTTGCTGTACCTTTCATGTATCAATCAAACAAACCGTTAAGCAGGTTTGATAATTCTAATATACCTCTTCCTCCGCCTCTTCACCGATATCACTCTTTGGCTTAGACAGTCCATCAATGGTAATTCCATTCTTCTCACAATAATCCCATAAAGCAGCATGAATCGCCTCCTCTGCTAATAGAGAACAGTGTACCTTAACCGGTGGCAATCCGTCAAGTGCTTCCATAACTGCCTTATTGGTAACCTCAAGTGCTTCGTATATCGTTTTTCCCTTTACCAGTTCTGTTGCCATGGAACTGGTAGCAACTGCCGCACCACAGCCAAAGGTCTTAAATTTAACATCACGTATCACCTGATTTTCGTCAATATCAAAATAGATCCGCATAATGTCGCCGCACTTGGCATTGCCAACAGTACCTACGCCACTTGCATTTTCAATCTCACCAACATTTCTGGGATTGGTAAAATGATCCATTACTTTTTCACTATACATTGTTCTTCCTCCTTCTATCAAAGTAACGACATAAAATGTCTTGTATTATTATATAACAACACACTGCCATTGCATCATTTTTCAAGTGATTGAAACACATGCAAATAATGCAGAATGCATTTCAGAAAGTACAGTTTCAAAAACGCAGGCGTAGCGGACTACAACAAGGCTTTTGAAACTGTGCTATTCAGAAAAGCAGGCAAGTTATTAGTCGGGTTAATTAGAAACTGACGCACTAGTTATTATGCTTTACAAAGTCTTCATAGAGTGGAGACATAGACCGAAGTTTTGTTACAATCTCTTTAATATGATCAACTACATAGTCTGCATCTTCCAATGTATTCTCGTCACCAAGTGTCATACGAAGAGAACCATGTGCGATCTCATGAGGCAATCCGATTGCAAGTAATACATGGGAAGGATCCAGAGAACCAGATGTACATGCAGAACCGGATGAAGCACAAATTCCTGCCATATCCAACATGATCAGCAAAGATTCTCCTTCAATAAACTGGAAGCTGATATTTACATTATTTGGAAGACGTTCTGTTCGGTGTCCATTTAATCTTGCATAAGGAATTTCTGAGAGAATACGGTCAATCAGGTAATCCCTTATCTTTATTTCCTTCCTGGTTCTTTCTTCCATCGTAGCAAACGCAATCTCTACTGCTTTTGCAAGACCGACAATACCGGTCACGTTCTCCGTACCGGCTCTTCTTGAACGTTCCTGTGCACCACCATGTATAAAACTTCTAAGCTTCAAACCTGTACGGATATATAAAAATCCAATTCCCTTCGGTCCGTTTAATTTGTGCCCGCTGGCACTTAACATATCGATATTATATTCATCCACATCAATCGGGACCTGACCATAAGCCTGAACGGCATCCGTATGGAAAATAATTCCATGCTCTTTTGCAATCGCACCAATCTCTTTGATTGGCTGTATCGTTCCAATCTCATTGTTGGCAAACATAACGGAAATGAGAATCGTATCCGGGCGGATTGCCTGCTTCAACTGATCCAATTTGACAATACCATTCTCATCCACATCAAGGTACGTCACCTCAAATCCTTTGCTTTCCAGATACTCGGCAGTATGCAGAATCGCATGATGCTCAATCTTCGTAGTAATAATATGTTTTCCCTTTGAAGCATAAGCTTCTGCTGTAGCCTTAAGTGCCCAGTTATCAGACTCAGAGCCACCTGCCGTAAAATAAATCTCATTGCCCTTTGCAGAAAGACTCTTTGCAATCGTTTCCCTGCACTCTGTGATCACAGCTTTATTTTTCTGAGAAAATGTATATACACTGGAAGGATTTCCAAAATTCTCTGTGAAGTACGGAAGCATTGCTTCGACCACCTCTGGTCTTGCTGCTGTTGTTGCTGCATGGTCTAAATAAATAAATCGTTTTTCACCCATAACTTTCTCCTTTTCTATAAAAAATTCATGTATCCGTCTCTAAGCAAATCTCAAAGAAAAGCACGACAGCTACAAATTCATTCTTTTGGTCTGCAAATCCTCGACCTTACCGGAATCCTATTCGCAAGAACGCATCTTCCGGTTATCCTCTACCAAATCACTAAGCCACATGGAATCCACTGCTGTTTGTATGCTCTCATCAATACGTTTCCAGACATTTTTGGCAACGCATTTGTCACTGCCGGAACATCCCTCTCCACCTTTTAACTCCATACAGTTGACCGGTGCAAGATCTCCCTCTAATGCACGCAGAATATCTCCAACACTGATCTCTTCACTCGGTTTAGCAAGTACATAGCCCCCTTGTGAACCACGGATACTCACAATCAGTCCGGCTCTTTTTAGCTTCGCCATCAACTGTTCCAAATAACTATCCGATATGGACTGTCTGGAGGCTATATTGGCAATGGACTGTGGCATTTCTTCCGAAAAATCAGCCAGATCGATCATTGCCTTCAGGCCATATCTCCCCTTTGTGGATAACGTCATATCATCACCTCAATTCCCACTAATCTAGTCGGATATCACTCTGCTATCATAACAGTGTTTATCCTGACTGTCAAGTATCTAACTATCATTATATATTTTTTTAAACTATCAATCGTTATAATTTTTGATAATATCCGTTGCGATTCAACGTCTGACCAATCAAAATGGTAGCTGTAAACAAGATTCAGAGAAAGACCGCAAATATCGGCACTCAATCCACTTACATTCAAGGGGCACTCATGCCCTTATAAATTCCATTTCATAATCATATTTTTTTATAATCATCATATAGTTACAGTAATCAGGTAAAGAACTGTTTTTTCGCAGCTCTTATACCATCTGATAACAAGATACGTGGAGCTTTTCATGAACAGGATCATTCATCATATTCAATCACGCTTTACCAGAAATCTCGTGATAAAGGGAACCCTTATCCTTACAATTACCGGATTCGCCACACGAATAATTGGCTTTTATAATAGAATATTCCTCTCCGGTTTGATCGGTGCGAAAGAACTTGGAATCTATCAACTCATTTTTCCTCTTTATATGGTTGCATTTTCTCTTACCACCTTTGGAAACGAACTTGCCCTGACCAAGCTGGTATCCGAATATAAAAGCCGCAACGATATGGCATCTGCCAATGCCTTTTTTAAAATCTGCTTTCTGATCAATCTGATTCTCGGTCTTTCAGTCAGTACTATTATCTACCAGAATGCCGACTGGCTATGCATTCACGTTTTAAACGCTCCGGAATGTAATGATTGTTTAAAAGTAATCTGTATCGGAATTCCCTTTCTATCCATGAAAGGAGCTGTTCACGGATATTTTCTGGGACTTGAAAAATCAGGCGTACATGGCATCTCCGATTTTTTAGAACAGATTGCTAAAGTATTTGTTCTGTCTTTTCTTGCTTCCTATGTCTGCGTCCGCAATCATTATGAAGCCTCCTTTGCGGTCTGGGGAATCGTAATCGGGGAACTGGCCGCTTTTTTCTATTCAATGCTAGCCCTTTTCGTACATCATTTCAGAAACAAAACACCATCCGCTTCGTCTGCCCCTCTCCATAACCAGCAACTTATGCGACTTTTTTTAAAAAACTCAATTCCCCTTACCACCAACCGGCTTGCACTTACAATATTACAGAGTATGGAAGCTATCATGATACCAACTGTGCTATTAAGCTATTATAAAAGTTCTACCTTAAGTCTTGCAGCCTATGGTGTTTTTTCCGGAATGGCCTTTCCCTTTATTATGTTTCCATCCACAATTACCAATTCCTTGTCTACCATGCTGTTACCGGCTGTTTCTTCTGCCCGTTCCAAATTAAATACCGATTATCTGAAGCGGCTCAGTGAGAAAAGTCTGCATTTCTGTCTATTGATTGGACTGTTTTCCTCTACCGTTTTTTATATTTTCGGTCCTGCTATCGGGCAGGCTTTCTTTCAAAGTGAAGAAGCCGGACACTATCTGTTCCAGCTCTCTTTACTTTGCCCTTTTATTTATCTTGCAACAACTTTAGCAAGCATATTAAACGGTCTTGGTTTTGCGACCCATAATCTGATTCTTACCATTATTTCCACAGTGATCCGAATCAGTTTTATTCTTTTTACCGTTCCCAAAATCGGAATAAGTGGATATATCATAGGATTATTTGTCGGATATGTTTTTCAGACCTTTGCAAGTCTTCATAAGATTCAAGACATAATCCCGGTAGAGCTACACTTTATGAAGAGTGTCTTTTATCCATCTGTCACCTTCATTCTGCTAGGTGGAATTGCTTTCTTGGGTTATCAGAAACTTTTATCCCTTTTCTCCGGCATACCTGCTGTAGCCCTGCTGATTGTGGTCATCGGAGTCTATGGAACGATAGGATTTCTGCCTTTTTTGCACAAAAATACCGGCATTCTGAAGCATTCATAGCCTTTCAGGATACCGGTTTCAATCACCTGTTAACTCTGTTACTATTTGTTTACCATAGAAAAACAAATCATGCACCCTTATTCAGGTATTCTCATTCTTATTTACATAGTTCCCCGACAACTTCGTTAATAACCTTGCCATCTGCTTTCCCTTTTAATACCGGCATGACATTTTTCATGATCATGCCTTTATTCTTTGATGCAATCACATCCGCAAACTGCTCAAGAATCAGTGCTTTCACCTCTTCTGCACTCATCATTTCCGGTGCATATTCCTTAATCACATCATATCTTGCCTGATATTCTTCTAATAAGTCTGTACGCTCTGCCGGACAACTATCGAGTTGTTCCTTTGCAGTCTTTAGTTCTTTTAAAATGACCCTGTCTACCAGTTCTTCTTGAATATCATCCCGGCAACCCTCATCAATCGCTACTTTTTTCACTGCTGAAATAAGAGAAGAAATGGAATCCTTTCTGGATTTGTCCCTCGCTTTCATTGCTGCTACCATATCTTTTTGTAATGTTTCAAATTGCATATTCTATGTCCTCCTTTATTTGAATGACTCCCGTTATACATTTACAATTGGTACGGTGTCACCTGATATACATAATAATTGAGCCAATTAAAATACAGGGTATTGGCATGACATCTCCATGATTTGATTGGTTTTTGGGTAGGATCGTCCTCCGGATAATAATTGCATGGTATCGACGGATTCAGTCCCTTCTCCATATCCCTTTTATACTCCTGATCAAGCGTCATCGTGTCATATTCCGGATGACCGGTAACAAAAATATTCTTTCCTTTCTCTCCAATGATCAGATAAGGACCGGTAATATCACCTTCGGATACAATCTCTAATTTGTCATTGGCGACAATAGCTTCTTTACTGCTTCCCGTATAACGCGACTGTGGTACCCAGAAGGAATCATCAAAGCCTCTGACTAGCGGAGTCCGTTTGTGAAACGTATAATGTTTGTAAATTCCCGAAAACTTTTCAGGAAGATTATACTTCGGCACACCATAGCGATAATACAGACCAGCTTGTGCCCCCCAGCAGATGTGCAGTGTAGACGTAACATTTTTCTCTGACCAATCCATAATCTCTGTCAGTTCATCCCAATATTCTACCTCTTCAAAAGCCATCTTTTCCACCGGCGCTCCTGTTATGATCAAACCATCAAAACGACGTTCCCTGATCTGATCAAATGTTGTATAAAACCGTTCTAAATGCTTCCTTGCAACATTCTTTGATTCATATGTTCCAGTCCTTATAAATGTAATATTCACCTGTATTGGAGTATTTGAAAGGCTTCTAAGAAGCTGAAGTTCCGTATCCTCCTTAAGCGGCATCAGATTCAGGATCACAACTTCCAGCGGCCGAATGTCCTGACTCATTGCCCGGTCTTCGTCCATGACAAAGATGTTCTCCTCTTCTAATATTTTCTTTACCGGCAAATCATTATCTATTCTAATCGGCATCTCTAATCCTTCTTTCCATATTGTTCTATACGGGACATTCATCCCTGCAAAGACAAGTTCCTGCCTTAAAATCCCATCACAAATTGAATACTATTATAGCAACCCCTGCTCAAAAATGCAACCCAGTACTACCTGTGACCTTATCCAAAAAGCTCTACAAATTTGTCTTCGGAGATAATCGGAATTCCCAGTGCCTTTGCCTTCTGATTTTTGGAAGAGACAGAATCTACATCATTATTCACCAGGTAATTGGTCTTCTTAGACACACTACCCGTCACTGCACCATTCTGGCTTTCCACATAACTCTTAAATTCTGCTCTGTTTTTATAATGGTGAACATCACCCGTAATCACAAACGTAAGTCCTTCACATTTCCCTCCTGTTTTTGTAACCGGCTCTACCGGCTCGATATCCAATTCTTCCAACAATGCATGGAACACGTCCTGATTCTCTTTTCTTTGATACCAGTCGACAATAGAATTTGATTTTTCCGGTCCAATCCCATCAATATCTTCAAAACCGGTCATTCCTTCCAATCGTTCCAAAAATCCCTGATATCCAGTCACCTGAATAATCTTTTTTCCTGCATCTGTCCCGATCAGAGGAATACATAATGCATAAATAAAATTGACCGGATTCACACTGCGACTCTTTTCAATGGCCTGCATCAAATTCTCGCAAGATTTTTCCCCAAACCCTTCTAATTGTCGAATAGCATCGACATACTCCACTAACTTATAAATATCTGAAAACTTTTTTATATACCCAAGGTTAATAAATTTTACGATAGTCTGAATAGAAAGTCCGTCAATATCCATTCCCGCTTTACTTACAAATCGTGTGAATTTCTTAATATGCTTGGCGGTACAATCAGGATTGGTACAATGAAGAGTCTTTGTCCCACTATTCTGACTGATTCTTATTTCCGTCTTTGCCTGACAGACAGGACAATGTTCCGGTATGGTAAACGTTCCCTGTGCTTTCTTTACCGAAATACATTTGGGAATAATCTTATTTGCCTTAATGATTTCCAATGTGGTATGACCATTTTCACCAATCCCCAACCGTTCCATCTCACTGATATTACACAAAGAGGCTCTGCTTACGGTAGTACCTTCTAACTGCACCGGTTCAAAAACTGCCACCGGGGAAATCGTAGATGCCGCACAAGACCACTCTACATACTCTAACTCCGTATCCGCAGATACATCCTGCCATTTAAACGCAAATCCTGCTCTTGTGGCGTGATGCCCGGTAACGGATCCCGTCTTCGCATAGTCATTGTCATCATAGCAGATTACAAGACCATCCACCGGAATATCCATCTTTCCGGACTCCACCTTTTCGGTCCATTTTTCAATTACTGCAGAAATACCTGCTTCGTCCGTCAATTCCCTCTCTACAGTAAGGAAACCCTGTTGATCAAGAAAATCCATTCTCTCTCCCCAGGAAGGAATATCATCATCAATATGCACCAGCGTAAAGGCATTGAAATGAATATGCCGTTCCTTTACTTTGTTCAGATTCGTCTTATCCAGGCTAAGCGTTCCGGATGCCAGATTTCTTGGATTTGCATATTTTTCATCATCTTCTTCAATCATATTATTAATCATTTCAAAATCTGTATAAGAAATGGTCGCCTCTCCCCTGACCACAAGATGCCCTTTATAAGCAATTGACTGAGGTAATCCTATGATTGCTTCTTTCATAAAAGTAATATTGGTTCCAATCTCCCCATTTCCCCTGGTCAGAATCTTAGACAATACTCCATTATCAAACGTAGCAACTAAAGTAAGTCCATCTAATTTCCAGGAAAGCCATATTTTACGCTCTCCCGCCCATTTTTGCAATTCAGTTATACTCTTAGTTTTCGCTAGTGATAATGCCGGATATTCATGTGCTTCCTTCTCTCCATTTTTTGCTTCATATCCTGCATTTTGTGTCGGACTATCAGACATAATATATCCAGTACTTTCCTCTAAGGAAACCAGTTCATCAAACATTGCATCCCACTCATAATTAGACATCACTTCATCTTTGCCGTTATAATATGCCTCCGAAGCCTGATTCAATTTCTCTACAAGCTCTTCGATTCGTTTTCTCTCTTCCATTAATTGTGCTCTCCAATCTTCATTCTTTTCTTTAACGATTCGTATCTATTCAGCGGGACTGAAGAGATACAATTTCTCATCTTTCAATTCTATAACGTGAAACAAAACCCAAAGTATCTATTCCTGCTATTTTTCCAATCTATACTCTCTTGTTTATGCCTTACTGTATCTTTCGTTTCAATTTCGACAATTCCATATCTGTTACCTGCCGGATTGCTCCCGGCTTCATATCACCTAACTCTATATTCATAACACGGATTCTTTGAAGCTTCACCACCCTATACTGTAATTGCTCGCACATTCGCCGAATCTGCCGGTTTAATCCCTGTGTTAAAACAATAGAGAAAGTATCCTCACTTTGCTTTACCACTTTGCACGGTCGTGTAACCACCCATTTTTCTTTATTGGCATCATAAATTCGGACACCCTTTTCCATTCTTTCCAAAAATTCTTCGGTGACCGGACGATTTACCGTTACAACATATTCTTTCTCATGTCTGTTCCTTGCCCTGGCTATAGCATTTCCCAGATTTCCATCATTTGTAAGCAATAAAAGTCCTTCGGAATCTTTATCCAATCTTCCCACATACTTTAAATCTGCATCCAGATCAAAATTCTTGAAAATACCAGATTCATCTCCCCGATGCGAAGTGCAGGTGTATCCCTTTGGTTTATAGAAAGCAACCAGTTTAAACGGTTCCTCACACAGAATCCTTTTTCCATTGATCACGATTTCATCCTCATCCGTAACTTGCATCCCCATATCTGCCGGAATTCCATTGACCAGAACTTTCCCAGCTGCAATCCATTCATCTGCCTTTCTTCTTGAACAGAAACCGGACGAACTAATATATTTATTTAATCGAATTGAATCACTCATAGTATCTCCCATCTCCTATATTATATAATAAAATGCGAACTCATTCT
>CAJOPP010000021.1 GCA_905236365.1 uncultured Lachnospiraceae bacterium | reverse complement strand
TTTTCTTATGAAAAATGGTGACTGTTTACTGGCTAACGAGTGAACTGTAACCGGATTGATGAATCCTGCTCTACACATCTTCCTCTGCTGTCACAATTGCTGTCTTTTGATCATTTGCAACCCCTTCAGTACTCTCTGGCAAGAACAATATCTTCACTGTATAAAACATAATCCTGAGATCCATCAGCACAGAGCGCTGTGATATATAAATCAGATCCAGCTTTAATTTATCAAGTGGAGTTGTATTATACTTTCCATAGACCTGTGCGTACCCGGTCAGGCCTGCCTTCACCTTCAGACGCATCGAAAACTCCGGAATCTGCTTTTCGTATTCACTGGCAATCTCCGGTCGTTCCGGTCTTGGACCAACAATTGTCATATCCCCTTTCAAAATATTAAACAACTGCGGGATTTCATCAATCCGAAAACGCCGAATGATTGCTCCAACCTTCGTAATACGGTCATCATCCATTTTTGCCAGCTGTGCTTCCACTTCAGAATTCTCCTGCATACTCCTGAATTTGTATATATCAAACGATTTCTGATCCTGCGTCAATCTTTTTTGCTTATATATTATATGTCCCCCATCCTCAATTTTAATTGCAATCGCTGTTATTATTATAATCGGTGATAAAATAATCAATGCTATCAGGGAAAGTAAAACATCCCACATACGTTTCAAAATCGGATAATACCACATTACTTCAGCTTTACGATTACGCAGAAAAGGAGTGTCAAAAAAATTAGAAACTTCACAGCCACGCACATTAATATCAGCAATCGTCAGAGAATAATGAATATCAATATGATGCCTGTCACAGTACAAAAGAATTTCTTCCCGAAGCGGAACATCCACTTCATAAAGATAAACATCCTGACACTGTTTTAAGACCTTATACAAGTCTTCGCATTCCATATGTTGTTCAAGACACCCTATAATGTTGTATCGACAGGAATATGCCTGCATTTTTTTCAATAACAGCCAATAAGTCTCATTACCGTAAACAATCGCTACCCGGCGCGGTTCATCAAATCTGGCATGCAAACGATTCATTAAAAATGTTATAAATGTTATCACAAAAATCTGTATGACAAATACAAGAACAAACAACCAGATTTGTATTCTCTCAAAATTATGAAACCAAAAAAAAGTAGCACCATACAATATAACATCAGAGATGCAAAATGCCAACATCTGCGAAAAAGATAGTTCTACCAGGAAATAGGCTCCAATTTTATGTGCTCTATACATTTTTGAAAACGAAAAATAGACCATGCAATACAAAATTCCTACAGTCAGCAACGTTCGCATCCCAAAATACCCACTATCCCATCCTACCCCAACATTCCAATACCATAACCAGATTGCAGAGACAAATGCTAATAACAAACTGAGCATCATATATATATTTCGAATTATTTGTTTTTTCAGCTCTTTTGACATCTAAATTTCTCCCTCTCTTATGAATATAATATCTCTAATAAGTTTATTTTTTTGGATCAAATGCACTGATTTTCATTTTCTGAATTCTTCTGACAATTTATTTTCTACTTTGCAAATACAATACTACCTTTCAAGGTTTGTTGTCAAGTAAGAAAGTCTACCTCTCTTTTCAGTAATCTTATGATAATCAAATACTTCTGTCTTCTCGGACAGATTAGATACTTTTCACCCTTTAGAAGCATGCACTGTAAGGCACAAAAAGAGTCACTTGCAACTTTTTCGTGCCCGAGCGGTATTGTGAATCAATTAACTTCTTTTCCGTGAGGTGTGCATCCCGCGGAGCGTTTTTGCTTTATAGGAGACGAAATTTTTCTATAAAGTAAAAAAATAAGAGCAGTCTCATACTCTTATTTTTATCGCAATTTTCCATCCAAAATCGAAACAACACTTTATCTAACTTTAAATAACAGATAAACAGATTTTTCTATACCGATCCTTGCTTACCCAATACTACTTTAATTGTTTTTAAAAAAATCTCCAAGTCTAATATCAGGGAGAAATTATCAATATACTCTTTATCTAACCGTACGACCTCTTCAAAATCTGTAATATCACTTCTTCCACTAACCTGCCACATACCTGTCAAACCCGGTTTTGTTGCAAGACGTCCCTTGTGATGTAACTCATACTGCTCATATTCCTTTACTGTTGGCGGTCTGGTTCCCACCACGCTCATACTGCCAGCTAATATATTGAAAGACTGTGGCAACTCATCAATAGACGACTCGCGCAAGAATTTTCCAAGAGAAAACCTCTTACCATATCCAATAATTCGCGGATCATCATCCATCTTAAACATAAGACCAGACATTTTATTCTGTTGCATAAGCTCTGCTTTTCTTGCCTCTGCATCTTTATACATGCTACGAAACTTCCATATCTTAAAAATTCTTCCATTTTTCCCGACTCTTTCCTGACGAAAGAAAATCGGGCCAGGATCTGCAATCCACATCAACGGTGCTATGATAATTGTTAGCAACACGGTAATAATCGAACCACATAAACCACAAAAGATATCTATCAATCGCTTAAAAAACAACTGCTTGCCGGTTACTGTATTGACACTAGCAGTAATAACTGAAATTCCATTAACACGATTCACTGTAGCCTTTGGAATTTGTACCAGATTTTGGATTGCCACATGTACTGTAATTCCCATGCTAATCAAAGTATTGGCCACTTCATTGACCTCTTCACCTTCCATGTAAATCAACACCTCATCAACAATGTGTGTCCTGGCATATTCATATACGTCCTCTAAGGTACCAATTATAGGAATTCCACGAATTTCCTCTAATACATCTGCTTCTTCTGTAACAGCAACTTCCGACTTAGTTTCTTCATAACTTTCTTTCTGATCATTTTCCTCCACTAACGCAATACCGACAATCCGTACAGTACTAAATCCGTCTTTATAAAAGCTTTGCAAAATACCATTAATCTGTCTTTCCGGTGCCACTAACAACATAAAATCCTGATGTTTAGTTCGATTCAACTCTTTTATCAAATACTTCTTGTAAAAATAACGATAGGTGAACATCAAAACACAATCTGTAATCGGAAATACCAACACAACAATCCTGGAATACAATACAGAAGATTTTACAATAAACAACACAAGAACAATTCCTACCAAAATATGCAGATTCTGTACAATTACCTTTCTCAACTCTTCTGCCGAGTTCCGGCGAAGAATGCTAGAATATGGTGTAGTAAATAATATCACTGCAATATGAAAAACAGCAATCATTACCATAATGCTTCGGTATGATTGGGCAAATTCACCTCGAAACAAAGCAACTTTTGTCTTCGATATACCAAACCGAAAAATAAATGCCACTATAAAACTAAACTCCATACAAAGAAAATCTAAAAACATAAAATCAAAATGCTTTCTCCATGTCTTTTGATTTTTCAGATACATTATCTTTCCCCCTTGTATATTGGATTCCATTCTACTCGCATTTACGATACTCCTTATTAGGCAGCTACATACTCTGTATTCGGCATGATCTGCCATATCAGTTGCACCATTCCAAACACTTTTGCGATGCTCCCTCTTTTATTATTCAGCCTTTTTGTCTTCGTTTCCGTATTCGCCATATGTTCCATAGTATCTTCCGTAATAGTTGCCGTAATAACCTTTACCATAGTAGCCATATCCCTTGCCACCCATCTCAACCTTATTAAGAACAGCACCTAAAATTCTACATCCACTCTGCTCTAACTGCTTCTTAACCCGTTGAACTACTTTATAGCTTACATTATCTGTCTCAATAACAATGATAGCTCCATCACATTCCTTGGCAACAATCGCAGCATCAATTACACTTCCAAGTGGCGGACAGTCAATAATTACATAATCATAAACAGGTCGTACCACCTCTATCATCTTTTTAAAACGCTTATTTCCCAATAACTCAGCTGGATTTGGGGCTACCTGCCCGGTAAAAATAATATTAAAATTCTTGATATTTGTCTCATAAGTAACAGCTTCCAATTCGCACTGTCCACTAAGGTAATGTGACAATCCCCTTGTTTCAATATCAACTCCATAACGTGCAATCGTTACAGACTTACGAATATCAGCATCAATATACAAAACCTTCTTTCCATCCTCTGCAAGTGACTTTGCAAGGTTGAAGGATACTGCGGATTTGCCTTCATTTGGAATAGAGCTTGTAAAAGCGATAACCTGAATATCGTCACCAGCAAAGCTAATGTTCGTTCTAAGCGTCTTATATGCTTCATTTGTCTTGAAATCTAAATCTTTATTTTTCTCAAAATTAACCTTCATCAATCTACCTTCCTATCCTAATCCCAATTCTCGCCATGCTCTTAGGCTTTTTTCTTTTTTGAATCCTTGCGCTTCTGTTTATGAACTCTTGCAGCATCCCGATCATGACCTCTTGTACTTCTCTTAGATACCCCTTCCTCCAATGGGATAAGACCAAGAGTATTCATACCAAGATATTTTTCCACATCTTCTGTCGTCTGAATCGCATCATTCATCAGGTAGATTACGATAATAATCGCTGCAGCCAAAACAAAGCCTAAAACTGCACCAATCATTGCATTCTTCGTAAGACTTGGACTGGTTGGTGTTTCTGGGATATGACCATAATCTAAAATATTCGGTCCCTGTGTCTCCATGATTTCTCCCATTTGATCCTTCGATACATCAGATATCCTGTCAACAATCGTCTTTGCCATACGTGCATCATGATTCTGCACAGTAATCTTCAGGAAACGACTATTTGTAGGATTTTCAACCGTAATATTGCTGATCAGTTCATTGGTTGACATGTCAAGCTCCAATTCATCAATAACCTGATCAATAACCGGACGGCTGGTAATAAACACCTGATAATCTTGTGTCAATGAAGTACCCATCTGCAAATCTGTCAAAGACGTAATACTTGTCGACTTTGATAATACATACATCCATGATGTAGAACTATATACCGGTTTCACAAAAGCAGTTGTATAGACAGCTGCAATACCCAGTCCCAATGCAGTCGCAAGAATAATGATCCATATCTTGCTCAATAATACATAGAACAATTCCCGCAAATCAATTTCAATTTCATCGTTTCTTTCTTCGTACATCTTTTTTCTCCTATATCTCTTCCTTTACTTTACACCGTGATTTTCATATTACTCGATTATATATTGATTTTCAACCATTTTTTTTGCATTTGTAATAAACATTTTCTCTAAAGCATCTTCTCCACACTTTTTAGCAATCCATCCTACATAATCCTGAACATAAGGAGCACGATTCTCCAAATCATGGGCATCTGTTCCAAAGAAGCTGATGTACCCATCCCTCACAAGTTTCTTACACCATCTGGAATCCTCATCCAGTAGTCCACCATAAACGCTGGAAATATTCATCTGCAGATAAGATTCCATTCGTACAAGTTCGTCAATTCGCTCTATATGTTTGAACAAACAACGATACCGTTCCACATGAGCTATAATCGGTCGGTATC
>CAJOPP010000020.1 GCA_905236365.1 uncultured Lachnospiraceae bacterium | reverse complement strand
GAACTGGATGGACACAATCTGAAAGAGTATAATCGGAATGAACTGCGAAGTGCGTTTGGTATGGTTCTACAAGATACATGGTTGTTTAAAGGAAGCATTATGGAGAATATTCGTTATGGAAGGCTGGATGCGACCGATGAGGAAGTAATGGCAGCAGCAAAATCAGCTCACGCCGATCATTTTATCCGGGCACTTCCGGGTGGTTATAACTTTGAACTAAATGAAGATGCCACAAATGTATCGGTAGGACAGCGACAGCTGCTCACCATTGCAAGGGCAATCTTGGCAGACAGCCCGGTTCTGATTCTTGACGAGGCAACTTCTTCGGTGGATACAAGAACCGAGCATCGGATTCAGAAGGCGATGGATAATCTGATGAAAGGCAGAACAAGTTTTGTAATCGCACACAGACTCAGCACGATTCGAAATGCTGATCTGATTCTCGTTATGAAAGATGGAGATATTATAGAACAGGGAAATCATGATGAATTGATGAAGCAACAGGGCTTCTATGCGGATCTATATAACGCACAGTTTGCGTAAGGGGGATGAAGAAATGAGCTATAAATATGTAGCGATTGAGCGGGAATACGGAAGCGGTGGAACGGCAATCGGAAAACAACTTTCAGAAGCGACAGGGATACCTTGTTATGGATACGAGATTTTACAGAGTGTGTCAGAAAAAATGGAACTTCCGGTCACTGATATCCAGCAATATGAGGAAAGTAACACGAATAGTTTTCTGCATTCAATTTATGTATTCAGTAAAATAAATAGTGATTTGGAAACCGATTTTCTTTCAAATGAAAATTATATTTTTTTGGAAGAACAAAAGCTGGTTAAGGAGTACGCAATGGGCGGACCTGCCATATTTGTGGGGCGGTGTGCAGCAAATGCATTGGAAAAAAGCAATGTGTTAAAGGTATATATACACGCAGATGTAGAAAAACGAAAAAATCGCGCCATCCATGAATATGGTATAAATGAGAAAATGGCAGGCAATATAGTTGCTAAGTTTGATCGAAAAAGGAAGAATTTTTATGAGGCAAATACCGGAAAAAAATGGAATGACTGGAGCAACTATGACATCATACTGGATAGTGGAAATCTTGGAATAGAGACATGCGTAAAGATGATTCAAGCTGTGATGTGACCGGATAATAATGGAGTAAAAATAGAAAGATGGAAGAAAGCACTTCTGTCAATCAAGGTGCCGTCGCCATGCATGCATGAGTGGACGGCACCTTGACATCTTTATAATAAAAAGATATTGACGATTCCAATGATTGCTCCAATTATGGAACCAAGATTGATTACAGCCTGTAATTCCTGTTTCATAACAAACAAAACAAGATCTTCCAGCTCGTCGACTTCCATAGACTCTATCTGATGAGTGACGATACCTTTTACATCTATTTGATCTAGGAGAGACGTTCCGTGTTTTACTGCCACGTTTCTTATTGCACTTTCCAGTAACGTTTGCAGTCTTTGCTTCGCCTCGTCAGAAGAAACAAGTTCGGTGACAGGCTTTTCTGCCAGTTCTTTTATGTATTCCGAAACAAATTCATTTATTACATCTTCACCATGCTCGTTAAGATATTCCTGTGCTGCAGTTCCGAGTTTGGCATAGATCATATTTTGTGCGTCTGCATTAAACAGCATAGCGAGCATAGGACTGTTGCCAAGGATAGATCCAATCGCTTTTTCTCCGAATTGTTTGATAATAGAATCGATATCGATTTGTTCTGCTTTTTCCATGATGCTATGGGACAGAGATGTGCTTACCGAATCTATGATATCATCACCTGGCATTTCTTTTGGAAGCATTTCCGTGATACTCATATTACTATTGCAAATATTGGTTGTAATCTTAGCTATGTAATTTTCATCGGATTGTCCAAGACTCTCCAAAACGGCATCTTTTGTGAGCAGTTGTTCACTTACCGCATCACCAATCGCATTTGCAAGTCTTTTCTGATTTTTGGGGATAATACCCGGTGTGAATGGAAGCTGGTGCTTTCCGATATAGATTGGTTTGTGGGGGCGAAACAGCATTTTGATTGCTATGTAATTAGTGCAGTATCCAATGACACCTCCAACTAGAATTGGAAGAATGATGTGTAATAAATTCATATTTGTAATCTCCTTTATCAATATTTAAGAGTGCTTTTTTT
>CAJOPP010000019.1 GCA_905236365.1 uncultured Lachnospiraceae bacterium | reverse complement strand
CTGGAAACAGGAAAAGAAGTGAATCGGGCAGAACTGTTAGGAACCTTTTTAAATGTATTTGAAATGTATTATGAGAAATTTTTAAAGACGGAGGATTTAAGCGAACTCGCAGAAGAGTATAATCAACTACTGATCAATCGGGGACGGGATGTGAAAATCATCGAAAAAGAGGAAGAACGAATTTTAAAAGCAATTGGAATTGATCACAAGGGTGGACTGATTGTGGAGGATACGAATGGGAAAAGAGAAACCGTCATATCCGGTGAGGTGTCGGTAAGAGGTCTTTATGGATATGTGTAAATGCGTTAAGGGCGTTGACAGCATAGAGGACTCAAGATCAGCATAGAGGGCTCAAGTTCAGCATAGAGGGCTCAAGATGACAACATAGAGGGCTCAAGTTCAGCACAGGCGGTTATTAACTGTACTTTGTTTAAAATGTTAAAATAAACTGAAAATAATAAATAAAACTTGTTGATTATTTGGTTATTGACTTTCTGAAGTAAGAAATCTATAATTTAAACATAGCAAGGGAGCTGTACCGTTTGGACAGCTCCTATTATTTTTTTAGTGAACAAGGGTGTTGCACAGAATCTGATGATGTGTAACACCCTTTTTACTTTATAGATGCACTCTGACAACTTGGCAGGTGCTGCGAGGGAAAAGGCGTTGTTATGTTATACGAGGAGGAATGTATATGCAGGTAGAAGAATTGTATCGATATTCAGACACGGTCAATGAATTATTGGCACGATATGGTGTAAAATTTGGAATTTATAAAAATGGAACGTTTAAGGAGCAGTTATTTCCCTTTGACATGATTCCTCGTGTGATCGGCAAAGATGAGTTTGCTTATTTGGAAAAAGGGTTGAAACAGAGAGTTACGGCATTAAATGAATTTATCAGGGATATTTATAGCGAGAAAAAGATTATTCGGGATAAAGTGATTCCGGAGGAATTTGTCTATATGGGCAGCGGCTATTTATCACAGTGTGAAGGTGTGATGCCGCCGAAAGGAGTCTATACACATATCGCAGGTATTGATCTGGTTCAGGGAAAGAATGGAAAATGGTATATTTTAGAAGATAATCTCCGGATTCCTTCAGGAGCTTCATATCCTATGATCGCACGGGATCTCTGCAGGAAAAGTTCTCCCGCCACATTTGAAATGAATGCACTTGAGGACAATCGAAATTACGCAAAGCTCCTTCGCCAGACAATGGATTATGTGAATACAGGGGGACATACGGTTATACTGACACCGGGCAGATATAATGCAGCTTATTTTGAACATTCTTATTTGGCAGAGCAGACGGGAGCACATCTGGTAACCGGAAGTGAACTGGTAGTGGAAAATGATAACCTGTATTTCGTGGATTATTCCGGAAAGAAAGAGCGGGTCGGAGCTGTTTACCGGAGAATTTCAGATGAATATCTGGATCCGATGAATTTTAATGAAGAATCCGTTATCGGGATTCCGCATATTTATGACATTTACCGAAAAGGCAATGTTGCACTGATCAATGCACCGGGAAATGGTGTGGCAGATGATAAGGGAATCTATTACTTTGTACCGAAGATGATTCAGTATTATCTGGGCGAGGAGGCAATTCTTGATAATGCACCGACTTACCTTCCGTTCTATGAAGAGGACATGAAATATGTTTTGGAACATTTTGATGATCTGGTTCTCAAGGATGTTGCGGAGGCAGGTGGATACGGTGTGGTTTTTGGCAGCGGGATGACGAAGGAAGAAAAGGAGAATTTTATTCATATGCTGAAAGCAAATCCAAGAAGGTTCATTGCACAGGAGGTGATCGATTTTCTGGATATTAACATCTATGAAAATGGACATGCGGTTCCGAGAAAAGCGGATCTTCGGGCATTTGTGCTGATGGCGGAGGAAGCGATGGTGTGGAAAAGCGGATTGACCAGATTTTCCAGAAATCCGGATTCTTTTATTGTAAATTCATCTCAGGGTGGAGGATTTAAAGACACATGGGTAATGGCAGAGTAAGGAATTTTTTTCTGACATGTTTTTTGCAAGAGCTTTTTGCAGACAGTTCCAAAGGATTTGGAAGAGCGAATATAAAGTATAGTATGAGAACAAACAGGAACCGTACCGAAGTATCGATGGATGATTCTGGAACGAAGAGGAGATATCCTCTGTAATCCAGTGGTGAGAGTACGGAATGGAATTGGAATAAAAGGAGAGATGATTATGGCAATTTTATCAGTAGAACACAGTGATCAGTTATATTGGCTGGGAAGATATACCGAGAGAGTATATACAACAATCAAAGTCTTTGCAGATCAGTTTGATTCAATGATCGATCTGAAGACAGAGGAATATGCAGATTTTTGCAAAAGACAGGATATTCCGAATATCTATACCTCAAAGGAGGATTTTTCAAAGCGATACTGCTTTGATGAGGAGGATCCGAACTCTATCTATTCGAATCTGATCCGTGCATATGATAATGCGATTGTTCTAAGGGAAGAGATTGGAAGCGAAACGCTTGCTTATATCCAGCTTGCCGTGTATGCAATGAATAAGGCAAAAGTTTCGGAAGCACCTTTGATACAGTTGCAGCGGGTTGTAGACAATATCGTTGCCTTTTGGGGAATGGCAGATGATTATATCGATAGTGAGCGTGTACGCAGTATCATTAAGTTGGGAAAACGTGTAGAACGATTGGATCTTTATGCACGAATCCGAATGAAACCGGAGGAGTTAAAGCGGGAAATGAAACGGTTGAATCTTCGAATTGATCAGAGTGGAATGAAATATAATACTGCAAAACTGGCACACCTGAACTATCTCGTAGAGGTGAAACCGATTGAATATGCTGTGTTTGTGGAGGAAATGGAATCCCTGTTTGATATGGAGATCGAGAAAAAAGCGGCAGGCTTTTGATAGGAGTTGTTGGTGGAATGCGTAGATTAAACTATCAGTATCATATGCGGTTGTCTTTTCCGCTTCCGGTAGAGAATCATCATTTTACACTTCGCTGTCTGCCAATTGTGGATGAGCGACAGCAGATTGAGAATCAGAATATATATATTGAACCTTCTTATATTGGCGGCTATGATGCCGATTCTTTTGGAAATCGGTTTATTTATGGAACGGTCAAGAATGCACATACGCAGTTTCTGGTGAAAGTGACAGGGACTGCATGTGTGGATGCTGCGCTTCCGGTTCCGGCATCAGAGCTTCATAAGATCGGGATGTTCCGATATCAGACGAGACTTACCGGAATGGGTGCCTCTCTTCATAAGCTTCGGGAAAAATGTGAAAAAAAGAAGGCAGACCAGACGATGTATGAGGACAAACATTTGAAGAGGAACAGCTTTGAAAAAGAGGAGTGGGAGCAGAATGATATTGTTGAACGGGCGTGCGAACTGATGGATGTGGTATATCAGAATTTTGAATATGAACCGGGCGTGACCAATGTGACCACGACTGCGGAGGAAGCCGCGATGCTTGGAAGAGGGGTGTGTCAGGATTATGCACACATTCTGCTTGCATTATGCCGGATGGAATGGATTCCCTGCCGCTATGTGGTTGGCATGATGCTGGGGGAAGGTGCTTCCCATGCGTGGATTGAGGTGTGCGATGGGACAAACTGGATTGCATTGGATCCAACACATAACCGTATGGTGGATGATACCTATATCCGGATTTCTTATGGAAGGGACGCACAGGACTGTACCATCAATCAGGGATTTTTTTATGGATCGAGGGAGCAGGTGCAGGAGATTTTGGTAGTAGTGGAGGAAATGAAAGAATGATAGATCGTGTGGAGATGGTTGCAAGGGCACAATTGCCGGTAGACGAGGAATTGAAACTGCAAAAGCATCGGTTAATGCCGGAGAATGAAACGGCAGATAAATTGGAACAGCTGGGTAAACGAATCAGTATCGTAACAGGTATTCACGGAGATGAATTAGAGGGTCAGTATGTATGTTATGAACTTTCGAGACGGATTCAGGAGGAACCACAGGCACTTGCAGGGATTGTGGATATCTATCCGGCAATGAACCCTTTTGGGATTGATAATATTACCAGAGGAATTCCTGCATTTGATCTGGATATGAACCGTTTGTTTCCGGGAAATCAGAATGGGGATATGAATGAATACATAGCTGCGGAGATTATGAAAGACATGCAGGGTACAAAATTGTGTCTGGATATTCATGCAAGCAATATTTTTCTGACAGAGATTCCTCAGGTACGGATTAACGAGCTGCATAAGGAAGTTCTTGTGCCAATCGCACAAAAATCCAACGTTGATCTGATCTGGGTGCATGGCGCAAGTACGGTGTTGGAGTCGACATTTGCATACAGTTTGAACAGCAGAGACATTCCTACTCTGGTTGTGGAGATGGGAGTCGGGATGCGAATCACGGAAAATTATGGCAATCAGCTTGTCGATGGAATTTTTGCTCTGATGGCTGAACTTGGGATATGGAAAGGAAACGTTCCTGAAGTTCGTGATCCGGTTGTCAGCAATGATGAGCTGGGAGAGGATGTATGTTATATGAACGCCGCGGAATCCGGAATCTTTTTGAAAGATAAGCCTCATGGCAGTATGGTAAAAACCGGAGAACGCATTGGAAGGATCGTAAATCCGCTGACCGGCGAGCTTTTGGAAGAAATATCTGCACCGGACAGCGGATGGCTGTTTACCATTCGGGAATATCCGGTTGTGGAAGAAGGATCTCTCGTAGGACGGATCTTAAGAAGGGAGAAAGTATCTTGAAGAAGAATAGTTTATATGAGATCAAAGGATTATACAGAGATGATTTTCGGGTTACGGGATATCAGTTTGGAGAAGGAGAGAAAACAGTGTGTATCATGGGTAGTCTGCGGGGGAATGAATTTCAACAGATTTATGTATGTTCCCAGTTGATTCGCCGCCTTCGTCAGCTGGAAGAACGGGGAAGAATTGCCGAAGGAAAAGAGATATTGGTCATTCCGTGTGGAAATCCGTATTCTGTGAATACAAAGAAACGCTTCTGGACCATTGACAATACTGATATCAACCGTATGTTTCCCGGATATTCACTTGGGGAGACCACACAGCGGATTGCCGGGGGCATTTTTGAAAAGATAAAGGATTACACATATGGAATCCAGTTTGCTTCCTTTTATATGCCGGGCAATTTTGTACCACAGGTTCGAATGATGAAGACCGGTGCAGAAAATGTTGTACTTGCCAAACAGTTTGGTCTTCCTTATGTGGTGTTACATAATCCGAGACCTTTTGATACGACAACGCTCAATTATAACTGGCAGATCTGGGAGACGGATGCATTTTCCATATACACCACAAGTACCGGTGCAGTGGATAAGAAAAGTGCGAAACAGGCAGTGGATGCAGTGCTGAACTTTCTTTCAAAGCAAGGTGTCATTCAATATAACGGTTATGAGGGGTATATTTCCAGAGTCGTAGAGAGTCAGGATTTCGTGGATGTCAGAGCGGAACATGCAGGTTTTTTTGAACAGTGTGCAGCTGCAGGCGAAAAAGTTGAGGTGGGGCAGGAACTTGCAAAAATCAGTGATCCGTATACCGGGGAGCTGTTGCAGATTGTGAAGGCACCGATAGCAGGAATTGTGGTGTTTGCACACAATGAGACGATGGCGTATCAATATACAGCAGTGTATAAACTGATTCCGGAGCAGGATGAACTGTAAAGGCAGAAATTCGTTCCAATGCTATAATGTATGTGCAACCTGACGAATATAGTTTGTGAAGCATCGTTTTGACTCCAACATCATGACATTGTATCTGAACAGTTACAAAATTATACAAATATTATATCTATTATAATATATATGTTATGAATT
>CAJOPP010000018.1 GCA_905236365.1 uncultured Lachnospiraceae bacterium | reverse complement strand
TAATTTCAACCAGACACACATCATTTGCATACTCTCTGGCATTTTTCTCTAATATCTCTGTAATTGGCATTTTCTTTTCCCCTTAATATTATATATTTAGTATCTGTTCATCCGTGCTGAACAGATACTAATTCTAAAAGTGCAAGTCAAGCAGCTTCTTTGCATTTCCTCCAAGTATCCTATCCTGTTGTTCTTTTGTTAGCTCCATATCCAATATCTCTCGAATCGACTCACCCTGATCGGACCATGGACTATCCGTTGCAAATACAATCTTATCTACACCATGGCGTTTCACGATTCTTAAAAATTGTTCCTTCTGAATGTGCGGAACATCTTTCTCAAATACAAAAGCCGTATCCATATATACATTCTTTCCCACAAGTTTTTCTTCCACTTCATCCCACATATTCCAGCCACCCATATGTGCCAGAATCAATTTCTCGGGCTGAATATGTTTAAGCACTCGCAGGATCATATCCGGCGCACAATGAATCTTTTCCGGCAGACCAATATCTTCTCCTGCATGCGTTATAATGATCAGCCCCAGATTCGCAGCATAGTCTATAATCCGCAAATACCGTTCATCATCAAATTCTACTTTCTGATAATCCGGATGCAGTTTGATTCCCTTCAGCCCCATTGCCTTCACATCCTTCAGAACCTCTTTATAATCGCTATTATCCGGATGAACAGAGCCAAAAGAAAATACTCCTGTGGATTTTGTTCGTTCATTGGTCTCATATGCAAATCGATTGATACTTGCCGATTGCGTCGGTTTCGTTGCAATCGGCACTACAACTGACAAATCTACATGATTTTTTCTTGCAGATTTCTCCAATGCATCACGCGTTCCCGCCACTTTTATTTTAAGATTATATCCGTGTTTCTCACTGACTTCCCTTTCCATATTGGCAAGCACAGGTGCTGCTATCCGGTCCGGGAATGTATGCGTATGCATATCGATGATCATAATTGATTCCACCCTGCTTCAAAAGCTTTTAAATTGAGTTCCACCGTCTTCGGCGGTACGGTATTCTGAATAACTTTAATCCATTCTGCTTTCTCAAAATCCATTTTCTTAGCAGCCACGCCTAAAATCACCGTATTGAACACTTTGGAATTGCCAAGTTTTAACGCCTCTCCCATAGCATCCACAACCACTACATTATATCTTTCCTTAAGCCGTTCAATAATACCTTCCGGATACTCTGCTGCTCCTGTCACCACAGTCATTGGATCAATTCTCTGGTCATTTACAATAAGGACTCCGTCCTTTTTCAGGAAATGTGCATATCGGAGTGCCTCTAACCGCTCAAATGCAATCAAAACATCTGCCTGCCCTTCTTCCACAATCGGCTCCGCAACCTTTTCTCCATAGCGCACATAAGTCACTACACTTCCTCCCCGCTGTGCCATACCATGCACCTCAGAAAGCTTTACATCATAGCCGGCAGATATGGTGATTCCGCCTAAAATTCTGCTGGTAAGGAGTGTTCCCTGTCCGCCTACTCCGACGATCATAATATTCTTTCCTTCTGCCATCTTTACACTCCTCTCTTTTTCAGCTCAATTGCATCAAATTTACAAATATTCATACAAAGACTACAACCATTGCACATAGATGCATCTATTGCAATCGTCCCATCCTCTTTTTTGGTCAGGGCCGGACATCCCGGTACAAGACATTGTCCGCACTTCCTGCATTTCTCTGAAATCGGTTCACATTTTCCCTTTGGCACATAACTCTTAAGCAGTGCACAAGGTGACTGTGCAATGATAACGGACACTTCCTCCCTTGCAACCTCAGTCTTGATCACTTCTTCCAATCTGACGGTATCAAATGCATCCACCACTTCCACATGCTTTACCCCTATGGCGTGGCACAAGTCATCCAGATTCACAGCATAGGTAGGTTCTCCGTTTAACATCTTTCCGGTTGCTGCATGATCCTGATGTCCGGTCATTCCCGTGGTGGAATTATCCAGAATAATGACCGTTCCCGTTGCCTGATTGTAGACCATGTTCATAAGAGAATTTACACCGGTATGCAGGAATGTAGAGTCACCGATCACCGCAACCCAATTCTTAATGTAATCCTTCCCCTTCGCTTTTTCCATACCGTGAAGCGTCGATATACTTGCACCCATACACACCGTAGTATCCACAACACCCAGCGGATTGACCGCACCTAATGTATAACATCCGATATCCCCGGCTGCATGAATCCGCAATTTTTTTAATACAGAAAATGTACTTCTGTGCGGACATCCCGGGCATAAAATCGGCGGTCTTGCCGGAGCTTCTGCCGGAGTCTCCAGATTCAACTGTTGTCCGAGAATCTTCTTTCTCAAAAGATTGGCACTATATTCGCCCTGTACTGTAAAGATTTCTTTTCCAATACAGTCAATTCCCATTGCTTTGACCTGCTCTTCAATCACAGGCTCAAGTTCTTCCACAATATAGAGTGTATCCACCTTGGATGCAAACTCTTTAATCAATTTCTTTGGCAGCGGGTGCACAAGACCCAACTTCAGCACAGAGGCATCCGGAAGGACTTCCTTCACATATTGATATGGAATACCACTTGTAATCACTCCAATCCTGGTATCCTTATATTCCACCTTGTTAAGATCCAATGTATTTGCAGCTTCTGCCATTTTGTTCAAACGCTCTTCCACAAAAATATGGCGCTTAATGGCATTTGCCGGCATCATAACATTCTTAGCAATATTTCTTTCATATACTTTATCTTCTATCTCTAAACGATCTTCTAAATTCACAACACCTTGTGAATGTGCAAGTCTGGTAGTCGTTCTTAAAATAATCGGTGTATCATATTGTTCAGACAGTTCATATGCCCTCTTCGTAAATACTCTTGCCTCTTCGCTGTCCGATGGTTCAATCACTGGAACCATAGCCGCTCTTGCGATCATTCTTGTATCCTGCTCATTCTGCGAACTGTAAATTCCCGGATCATCTGCGACAACCAATACCATTCCACCATTCACACCAATATACGATGCAGTATAAAGCGGATCAGATGCTACATTCAGTCCCACCATCTTCATCATGGTCATGGAACGAACTCCTGCCATGGATGCTCCAATTGCAACTTCCGTTGCAACTTTTTCATTTGGTGCCCATTCTGCATAGATTCCATCGTACTTTACAATATTCTCACTCACCTCTGTGCTGGGAGTTCCAGGATAAGCAGATGCCACTTTCACTCCGGCTTCATATGCCCCCCTGGCAATTGCCTCATTCCCTAACATTATCGTTTTGTTCAAGTTTATAACCTTCCTTTCATATAATATGGATAACACGAAAATCCACTTTTTATTATATCGTTTCCAAAAGCATAAGTAAAGAATATTTGTATCTATTCAGCTATGCTTCATAGATACAGTTACTGTTCAGACGTACGCCACCGAGTGAACTGTAACTGGATACACGACAGGCATAGTACACGCGCACAAAAAAGGATATTATAAAAAAATCCTCTTTTTAACTCTCATTATGATACCCTAAAGAATGTAATTCTCAATCTGATTTTTTTCATACTTAAAGCTGCTTTAAAAGCTGTAGAATATCGTTCCGTTTTGCCAGACCATCCGCAAAAGCAGTTGCCCCGCCTGAAGCAGTACCAAGTTTTAAAGCATATTCGTAATCTCCTTCCTGCAATCCCGCCACAAATCCTGCAACCATGGAGTCCCCTGCTCCTACAGAATTTTTCACAATACCTTTGCAGGCTTTGCAATGATGCTGTTTTCCATCCTCATCCAGTAATAACGCACCCGATTCTGCCATGGATACAAGCACATTCCTTGCTCCCATCTTTTGAAGTCTTCCCGCATATTCTACAATTTCTTCCTGTGTTGTAATGGATACTCCAAACAGCTCACCCAGTTCATGATGATTCGGTTTGATCAGGAGTGGCCTGTACCGTAACACATTCAACAGTAAATCTTTTGTGGCATCAACTACCACCTTGATTGTTCTATCCGAAAGCCGCTCCAGTATCTTTTCGTAAATATCTGCCGGCAGACTATTTGGAATACTACCGGCAAGAATGAGTGTATCCCCGTCCACAAGCTGATCCAATTTTCCAAAAAGCATCTGCAGATCCTTTGCATCGATATCCGGTCCCTGACCATTCAGTTCTGTTTCTTCGCCGGATTTGATTTTTACGTTAATCCGTGAATTTCCTTTTTTGAGGCGAACAAAATCTGTTTCAATTCCCATTGCCGCTACTCCTTTTTCAATCGCATCCCCTGTAAAGCCTGCCTTAAAACCCAGCGCCTTGGAACGGATTCCAAGTTCATTTAATACAATAGAAACATTGATTCCTTTTCCTCCAAAATACATCTCTTCCGCAACCGAACGATTCACACCACCAAGATTCATCTCCCCAATATGCACAACATAATCAATTGCAGGATTGAAAGTGACCGTATATACCATTTGCAAAACCTCCTTTATAGAAGTATAGTATCTATTCAGCTATGCTGACATATTTCATATGCAAATCCCTGCGCATCCTCGCGGAGCGTATATCTCACAGTAAAAGCACAGAAAACGTTCTTGAATAATTTAAGGGCAGATGCAGTCATTTTCTCTACCGAAAACCAACTGCATCTGCCCTTACCGAAATTCTATCATCCTTTGTTTGGCATCATAGAAATAATACGACCTGCAAAATCATTGAAGTTCTGTGTCTGTAAAATAACACGTCCCGGACCGGTAAGTTTTGTTAAGAAGAGTCCCTCTCCACCAAAGAAAATATTGCTAAAACCTTTTACTGTCTCAATTTCGTACTGCACTGATTTTTCAAATGCGACCACATTACCAGTATCAACTTTGATGACTTCTCCCGGTTCAAGTACTTTCTCAACCTTATCCCCATCTACTTCTAAAAATACATATCCACTGCCACTGATATCTTGTAAAATAAATCCCTCTCCGCCAAATAATCCTGCAGAGAATTTTTTCGACAAAGTAACTGACACATCAACACCTTCCTGTGCACAAAGGAATGCTCTCTTTTGTACAATAATACCTGGCGTTCCTGACAAATTGACTGGAATCACATCTCCCGGAACAGTAGAGCCAAACGCAATTTTTGCACCATCTTTCACAGACGCGTAAGTTGCCATAAATAATGACTCACCGGACAACATTCTTCCAAGCCCTTTCATCAGACCACCCTTAGTATTGGTCTTCATCTCAATTCCTTCTGTCTGCCATACCATACCACCGCTCTGGCTATACATAGACTCTCCTCTGTTCAGTGTAACCTCCACAGCCGGAACTGTTTTCCCCACAATTTCGTACTCCATAATCCCTTTCCTCCTCTTTTTACAACTATTGTCATCTGGTATAACGACGAATAGTAAGTTTCTG
Organism: uncultured Lachnospiraceae bacterium; assembly: GCA_905236365.1. GTDB lineage: Bacteria > Bacillota > Clostridia > Lachnospirales > Lachnospiraceae > CAG-590. Next base: position 903 of record CAJOPP010000018.1, on the reverse strand, counting down.
ATAGATTGATGTACGTTAAGTAAACACTTCTGATTATACCACCGATAACCTATCAGCACAAGTGTATTACCATATCTACCGTTCAGTTAGTTGCCACTTTGTTACTGTTCACTCGCCAACAACCCTTACATGCGGCTAATCACTGAACAATAACCCTTACATCCCCTTTGCTTTTCTGGTACAAGCCTTCATTGCCTCAAACACAGCACTCCTCATTCCCTTTTCTTCTAATACCCGAACTGCTTCAATCGTTGTTCCACCCGGAGAACATACCATATCTTTTAATTCTGCAGGATGCTTTCCCGTCTCCAATACCATCTTGGCACTACCATAAACAGCCTGTGCTGCAAATTGATATGCCTGTGCTCTCGGCATCCCGTCTGCCACCGCAGCATCTGCCATTGCCTCTATAAACATAAAAACATATGCCGGAGAGCTTCCGCTTACCGATACCACAACATCCATCAAATGCTCGGATATGACTTCGCATTTACCAAATCCTTTTAATATACTTACAATGTACTCTAACTCTTCCGGTTTCACATTCTGATTATAGCAGGCTGCTGTAATGCCTTCCCCCACAAGTGCCGGAGTATTCGGCATTGTACGAACAATTTTTACCTCTTTTCCAAACTGTCCATTCAGCCAGTCTAAAGTCTTTCCAGGAGCAATTGTAACAATAATCTGGGATTCTGTAATAATGTCCTTAATCTCATCAATTACCTCTTCATAGAACTGCGGTTTGACCGATAAGACAATGACTTCTGCGCTCTTTGCAACCTCTTTATTATCTGAAGTAACATGAATTCCCAATTCTTTCTGCACCTTTTCAGTGCTTGCTGCCAATAAATCGGCTCCAATAATCTCATCTTTCGAAATAATATTGTTTTCAATAATTCCTTT
>CAJOPP010000017.1 GCA_905236365.1 uncultured Lachnospiraceae bacterium | reverse complement strand
TAAATTATCGTTTATCCTTTTATTAAGAACAATTTTCTCTTCAATTAAAGATAATAACTTTTCAACAGCATCTTGCCCCTTCCTATCTGGCAATATAATCTCAATGTCCTTTAAAATATCAGTATTTAGCGATGCCATAGTAGAACCAACTGCAGCGTGATTAACTTGTTTCTTAATATGATCTAATTTTAAGTAATGTGAAACAAATCGTTTATTAATATCTTCATTACACCGCACTCTTATACAGTCAGAACCTTGCACCCATCCTGAAAAATGCTTATCAATGTAAGCATGTCGATCTACGGAACCTTTTCGACCAAATACAATATCTCCCTCTTCAAGAATATGCTCATTTAGTCGTATACAGGTTTCTTCGGAAATATAATCTAATTCATCCGTAAGAATATCACCATATCCTATATTTTTAACATTGATAACCGGAATACCTCTTTCCGTATATTCTTTTGCACTAAACTGTGTACCAAATGGACCTGTCTTTAAGACTGCAATATCCCCTAACTTAACTTTACTCATACCGCACCTTCTTTAACTGTTCCAATATCTCAACCTGCAATCTATCACCTTCAGCAAACAGTTCCTTTAATGTATCTGTGTACTCGGACATCTTCTCATTAAATTCCTCCGGTGTAAGCTCAACATACTCAATCTTAACTTCGAAGTACTGTCCTGCGGAGAATGATAATTTCTTCTGTTCAATCTGCTCATAATCGACAAGTACACTGAAATCGTCCTTTTCTTCATTCTTACTGAATATGTCAATTATATCTTGAATCTCTTCCAGTTCCAAAACGGTTCTCTGGTTCTTACCATCAACTTTTTCCTTGTGTCCAAGCTTAGATGCATCAACCAAAAGTACCTTTTCATCACGATTTTCTTTATCAATAAATATGATGGACACATTGGTTCCGGTGGTAGCAAAAATGTTACTAGGCATAGAAATAACACCTCTAAGCATTCTTTCATTGACGATATGCTCACGAATTCTCTTTGGTATCCCAGTACCCGCAGTTAAAAATCCTGTAGGAACTACAATAGCTGCTTTTCCATCATCCTTCAAGGAATAAATGATATGCTGCAAGAACATCTGGTAAATTGCCATCTTATCCTTGTCCTTGTTTGGAACCTTCGGAACACCGGCCCAGAATCGTTCGGCGTAATTATCACCCGCCAATGTATCTCTATTATCACTGAAATCTACATTGAACGGAGGATTCGATACGATATAATCGAACTTCATCAAACCATTCTTTTGTTTATTAAGGTGCTGTGGCTCCAACAATGTATCTCCATGAACTACATTTCCTAGGGAATGCACCAAATTATTTAATATCAGATTTAATCTTAAAAACTCATTGGACTTCTGGGAAATATCCTGTGTATAAATTGTACAGTTCTCTTCACCAATTTCATGTGCCAAAGATAACACAAGTGTTCCTGAGCCTGCCGCCGGGTCATAAATATTTACATTTTGTACCCCATCCGGAACCAATATCTTTGCAATAATACTCGCAATAGAATGTGGTGTGTAATACTCTGCATACTTACCAAAATCTTTATTATAATCCTTTATCAGATATTCAAAGACTGCTGCAAAGAAATCATACTTTTGTGAAAATGCCTCTTCAAAGCTAAATGCAATCAGCTTGTCAATGATAGCACGACAAAAATCCGAACGCTTATTAGTCTCTGTAACAAAAACTGACAAAGCATCAAACAATCTAATTTTATCCTCACTTCCGGTTTTTACGGAGAATACATCAATGTTGAAGTTACCAATATCAACCAGGGTTTCATCAAACATTTCATTGAATTTGTCCGTATTTTTGTTATTAAACAGATATGAAATAAAGTGTTCTTTTTTCAATTGTGCAGTTGCAGGCGGCAGACTTGCCAGCAAAAACTCATATTCATCATCATCCATTGCAATTAAATCTGCCTCAACATTTTTGCTGTCCTTGAGTTTTGCATCAACATCTTTTACCTCATGCAAGAATTTATCATTTAAAAATTTATACAGAAACACTTCTGTGATAATTTTATATTCACTGCTGGCATTGCCAAGTCCATAATTGGCACATACAGTTTTTAAATCATCAATCATTTTCTTTGTTTCTGTCATTATTGCTTCTGAAACCATTATGATGCCCAATTCCTTTCTGTGAAGTATTCTTGTGAAATACACATATCAATGAATTTCACTTGTGCTATATTAATCTGGGTACTTTGTTTTTTGCAGGCATTGATAATAAATGGCTGTAGCGTTTTTATGAAGTACGCTTCATTATCCAACACAGCCTCATTATGTGCAATCTTATCATCTGTCTGCATTTTTACATCCATAAGTATTTTATGTATTGTCAATGCATCTGCAATCGGTGGCGGACTCTCCATAATTCTTTTATGTGTCCTCATATATTTAACATCACCTGCATATTTATCTGCCAGCATCTTATCTGCATGATTTTTCTTCTCTGCTTTTTTACGCAAATCATCCAAATCACCCATAAGGTCCTTCATCTCATCCGAAGTAAGTTCCTCTATATTTTTCTTCTTGAAAATTCTCTTCAACTCATCAAGTAATCCAACATACTCCGGGTCCTTCGGGTCAAGACACCTATCAACAATCTCTCGTCTTGTCTTTTCCAAGGCATTTCTGAATGCATCAGCAATAACCAGCTCCTCTTCTTTGATTTTTCTAAACTGGAAACTGATTTGATCAAGTGCCATATTTAACACGCCAGTCATATCTTCGCTTGTGCTGATATTCTCCTTGAAATTAATTATATTGATACGATTATTTACTTCGTTCAGCATCTGTATCGCTTTATCTACATCAAAATGAACATATAAATCATCATATCCAAACAGACGAATCAAATTATAAAGCACCTTGTAATTTGCAAGTGCAGCTCTTAAATCCAACAACTGCTTCTTATCATCAATACCATTAATCTGCTCTATAAACTCCACGATATTATCTGTATTGTACAGGAACAGCTGGTTTTTGATATTATTCAGGTCCTTTTCTATTTCTTCCTTACTCTTAAATATCTCGCTATAATTTGCAACCTCATCACCCAGCTCTGCCTGCAATTCATCGAAATATGCTTTATTTGTCTTATCAAATTCATCTTTGATATTGGCAAAATCTACAACATAACCATAATGGTAATCCTTATACGGACGATTTACACGGGTTAATGTCTGTAAAAGATTATGTGCTTTAATCATACGTGCAAGATACTGTTTTTTTAATCTAGGAGCATCAAAACCGGTGAGTAACATATTATAAACTACGAGGATATCAATTTTACCTTTCTTAAAATCCTCCTGAATATCTTTTCTGTCCTGCTTAGTTCCTTCATCATGTAAAACCAAAGCATGACTGTATTGCTGATATCTGTTTAACTGCTCTGATACTACTCTTGCCTGTGGTGCAGAATCACACACTATCATCGCACCGATAGAATCATCCAACGCAGTTCTACCCTTGGTAAAATCTCTGACGATGTAATCTACCATATCTGAAACAAACTTAGGATGTGCATACAACTCTTTCTTTTCAATAGAACCATGCTGAACCTCCAGCATTTCTAAAGTAGATGCCATTTGCGATTTGTAGGTTGTCTCGATTTCTTCTCGTATCAGCTTCAGTGTATAACCATCTGCAATTGACTGATTATAATAATACTTGTGGATATAATTGCCAAAAACATCCTTGGTATTATACCCTTCTCCAATCAGCGGAGTTCCGGTCAAAGCTATCATTACTGCATCTCTGTCCGATGCCATAAGATTTGCAAGAAATGAACCTTTCGGATTGTAGCTTCTATGAGCCTCATCCATAAAATATACTCTTTGCACATTCACATTATAATCAGACTGTTTCGTTACTGATTCCTCAGAAAACTTCTGGATATTTACAACAGTAATAGATGTCTTACCGCTCTTATCAGCCTCTCCTATAGTTGCTATATTCTCCTTGAAATCATCCTTTGAATTAACCATGATGACTTTTAGACCACGGGATTCAAATTCCGCTTTAGCCTGTGTCGCCAAATCAAGTCTGTCAACTATAAAATAGAACTTTGCAATTTTGCCATTTCCCTGATAGTAATCACGAAGGAAATTAACATTAGAATATGCCAATGCAGTCTTTCCGCTACCCTGTGTATGCCATATAATTCCCTTCTTAACACCTTCATTTAACTTGTCCCGGATTGCCATGGTAGCAAATATCTGCGGATAACGCATAATATGCTTCTCTATATTTTTAATACCATTTTTATCAATCGTTTCTCTATAACAAATTCCATACTTCAAAAGGAACATAATACGTTCAGGGCTATACAAAGAAGTCACAATACGGTTGGTTGGAGAATCCTTTTTTACTGACGAAATATATTCTGGTGTTCCTTTTATAGATACCAAATTATTGTCCTGTAATATGTGCTGCTCCACATCCAAGTCAATATCTTTTAGTTTTTTTTCCAACTCTTCAGTCCGTTGCTCCCTAAACTTGCTAAAGAACATTTTCCCATAGTTGCTGGAAGCATAAAATGCTCCCTGAATTGGTTCTATATCAGTATCATCATACTCATTATTATTAGAAAAAACTGTATACTGTGTCAGATTAACAAACTTCTTGTATATTGGATTAGAAAAGCGTCTTGTCATTCGTTCACGCTCTGCTAAAATCCCCTCTCGATTGTTTTGTCTCTTCACTTCAACAAAAGACAAAGGCATACCATTAATCAAAACAACAATATCCGGTCTGAAATTATCTTCACCATTTTCGTATGGCAGTTCTGTAACCACCTTAAACTCATTATTATTTATCTTTTTAGAATCAAACTCAATAAGTCGCACCCCATTAAAACCCTTTTGCAAAATATCAAAAAAGGCTTTTCCCAAATCATCATTCGACAACTTAATCTTTAATTCTTCAATAATTTTCTTTGCTTCATCAACAGAATACTCTGTCCTGTTAATTTTGTTGATAGACTTTGTAAAACAATCATAAAATATATTCGTATCAGGATCATAGTCTACGCCACGAACCAGATGTTTAATTGACATATATTCATATCCAAGTCTTGCGAAATGTACTAATGCAGGTATTTTAACCCTACTGTCTTCTGGTCTTGCCATATCTACGCCTCCTTCATCCTTACTATTTCTCAATCTCTACAATATCATCCAATCCACATTCCAACGCAACACATATTCGCACCAATACATCTAAAGATACATTCTCATTGTTAGTCATCTTTGTGAAAGTACTTGCTGCAATCTTAGTATCTCGTCGTAAATCGCCCTTCGTCTTATTCTTATCAATTAGCATTTTCCATAAAGGTTTATAGTTTACTTTAATGCGTTGTTCCGGCATAACATAACCTCCATCTCATACTACTTCATCACACAATACTCCTTTATATATTATAACAAACACCTTTCGATTTTTTCAATTTCAATTTCGATTTCTCAAAACTGTGTGTTCCATCTGGCATCATATCTTTGAAAACACAAAAAGGATAAAGGAGCGCTCACGCGCTCCACCTATCGGCTCAAACTTGCCACTTTCTGTTGTACCCACTCGCCAATACTCCGCAACAACTGTTCCAGCATATTCACCCCACCGATAGTAAACTGTCTCATATAATCATATGCCTTTTCCAATTTCGCCTTTAGCGTTCGGTTCTCAGATTTCAGTTCTGCATTACTGCGTTTTTAGTTCTCGTAATCAAGATCTAGCATCTTTTCAAAATATTCGTACTCCCTTTCACTTGCCTGAATATCCTTGAAATGTTCAACCAATCCCTCATCCAATCGTGCTTCTTTTTCTATTACCTCTGCATTCAGTTTGATTACTTCCAGCTTAGTTTCCTGCTTTTTTACTTCACCCTTCTTATCCGTTAAATCCTTATTTATTTCATCCAGTTCCGCTTTCTTTTCTCTAATATCTGTACTCATTGTCGTTCAACTTCTATGCCTTTATTCAAGGTTGCCTGTAATTCCTTCAAATGAGTTGTTTTCGCCCAGATTGTTGTTTGTACATCTATGGACCCATCCCTCAATTCTTCCAACTTTGGTTCCTCTTCTTATGCCATCTCTGCGACTTTCTCTCTGTGATAATCTCATAGGAGAAGATTTCCTCTTGGATTGGATCCCTTGTAAAATCGTTCTCATCCAAACTTACAAAACATCATCTCCTGAAGGACAGACTTCTGAGCTTTCACCCAATCTGCGCCACCGTAACTATCTCGCTTCATCTGTGGTTTGAGATCACCATTTTCATCCTTTTGCCAGACCATTTCACCGCTTTTCGTAACAGAGAAAAGAAAGCGCCTATTCAATGCCCTGTTCAACTTTGCACGTAGACTCGATTTTCAATATTCCTGCATCAAGGTAAAGAAAAGTGAATGCCCGGATGTCATAACTATGACTTCAAAGATATCAAAAGCTCTGGCTGACGTACTGCGAAGCAATGAAGGGTTTTGGAATATCTTTGACAAAGTTATTATCTACTATGACAATGGACAAATTGAGCTAACCAAAATTCTCACATCGGTATTTAGTACGCTATATATACCCATGTTGAATTCCGAAAAGTGAAACCTGTCGATTATAAGTTATTTCAGATTGCTGACCTGATTTGTACAATGGAGCTTCTTTCCTATAAGGCTGAGACTAATTCATTTAGCCGTTCTAAGATGGAATTCTTTGATAATATCAGAGATTTTAAAAAGGACTACTT
>CAJOPP010000016.1 GCA_905236365.1 uncultured Lachnospiraceae bacterium | reverse complement strand
CCAGAAGAGTATTTTTGTGTATCAACAGATAAAGCTGCAAATCCAGTTAATATTATGGGTGCAAGTAAAAGAATCATGGAGGATCTGATTTTTTCTTATTCCGAATATTTTCCAGTAAAGACGGCTCGATTTGCAAATGTTGCATTTTCAAATGGATCTTTACCGGCGGGTTTTCTTTCCAGAATATCAAAATTACAGCCAATCAGTGCACCGTCAGATGTAAAACGGTATTTTGTTTCGCCGGAAGAAAGTGGACAAATCTGCATGTTAGCTTGTATTTTGGGGAATAATCGAGAGATATTTTTCCCAAAATTAAAAGAGGAACAGATGACAACATTTGATAAAATTGCAACTGATTTATTACATACGTATGGTTATGAGGTACAGGAATGTACATCAGATCAAGAGGCAATTGAACTGGCAGAGAAGTTGAGAGCAGGAAGTATGTTGTATCCGGTTCATTTTTCGAAATCCGATACTTCAGGAGAGAAAGGATTTGAAGAGTTTTATACAGAAATGGAACAGATTGATCAAAATAGATTTCAGGCATTAGGAGTGATTATGAAAAAGGAGATTCCAGATAAGAACGAACTGAAAATATTGTTGGAACAATTGGAAACATCATTTAAGGGTGTAAATGTCTCAAAAGAAGATATAATCAATATTCTGGAAATGTATTTGCCGAGTTTTCAACATATTGAGAAGGGAAAATCCTTGGACTCTAAAATGTAAGATGGGGATAAAGTTAGGAGATAGAAGTGATGGAGAAATTCATACCGTTGTCAATTCCAAACTTTGAGGGGAATGAAAGAAAATATGTTGATGATGCAATTGAACAAGGTTGGGTATCCACAGGAGGAGCTTATATCAATGACTTGGAAAAAAAACTTGCGGAATATTTGCATGTGGATGATGTTGTAGCGTGTCAGAGTGGAACTTCAGGAATTCATATGGCATTGGTAGAATCAGGGGTACGGCCGGGGGATATGGTAATCGTTCCAACATTAACATTTATTGCAGCGGTGAATCCGGTCAAGTATCAGTTTGCAGTTCCTGTTTTTATGGATTGTGATGACAGTCTCTGTATGGATCCAAATAAGGTTGAGCAATTTTGTCAAGAGGAATGTACGATTGTTGACGACCAATTGATACATAAGACTGGAGCGATTGTGAAAGCACTGGTAATTGTTCATGTGTTTGGAAATCTTGCGGATATGGAAAGATTCGTTTGGCTTGCACAGCGTTATCATTTCATATTGATCGAGGATGCGACCGAAGCACTTGGAACAAGGTACAATGATGGAATATATAAAGGGAAGTACGCTGGTACAATTGGTGACTTTGGGGTGTATTCTTTTAATGGTAATAAGATTATTACAACTGGTGGAGGTGGTGCGATTACTGCTAAGGATTTGAAACGAGTTGCACACATCCGATATTTATCTACACAAGCTAAGGATGATCCATATAATTATATCCATAACGAAGTGGGATATAATTATCGAATGACGAATGTTCAAGCAGCTTTGGGTGTTGCACAGATGGAAGAATTAGAATCTTTTATTTTTCGAAAGCAGAAAAATTATGAATTGTACAAACGATTATTTGCAGATTTTCGATATGGGAAAATAAAGGAATTTCGGCAAGGAACAGTATCGAATAAATGGTTTTATTCGCTGGAGATTGCAATGAATGAAATGAGCTGTTCTTTGCGTGATATCATAATAAAGCTTGGAGAGCGGGGAGTTCAGACTCGTGCAATATGGGGATTGATTCACAAGCAAAAACCATATCAGGATGCAATACTATATAGGCTGGAAAAGAGTAACTATTATAGTTCATGTATTCTTAACGTTCCGTGTAGTACACAGATCACAGAAGAAGAAATAAGATATGTTGTCATACAGATAAAAGATGTTCTTGAGGAGTTTGCAGATGAGAAAAGATCAAATCATTAATTATATTGGACATACAACAATGACCATTGTAGATGCGATGACAAAAATTGATCGGAACGCAAAAGGCGTTTTATTTATTGTAGATGAAAAAGAAAAGTTGATAGGTTGTGTTACAGATGGTGATATTCGTCGTTGGCTGATACGAACAGGGGATTTATCGGCTGAAGTGAAGGAAGCTATGACGGTATCACCTAAATATCTGTTTAGTGAAGAACGATCAGAAGCAATAGCGTTTATGCAAAAGGAAAAGATCCCATCAGTTCCAATTTTAAACGGGAAAAGACGAATTGTTGATTTGACTTTTTTATCAGAATTATCCGGAGGTGAAGAAAAAAAAGAAAAAAAGAGTTTGAAAGGGGTTCCTGTTGTAATTATGGCTGGTGGTAAGGGCACACGCCTTTATCCCTACACGAAGATACTACCGAAACCTTTGATACCGATTGGCGAAACGCCAATTATAGAGAGAATTATAAATTGCTTCGTAGAATATGGTATTGAAAAATACTATATTACTGTTAATTATAAAAAAGGAATGATAAAATCATATTTTTCAGAACTTGTACCGGAATATACAATAGAATATGTGGAAGAAAAAAAACCATTGGGAACAGCAGGAAGTATCAGATTGATAGAGGAATCATTTCAACAACCTATTTTTGTTACCAATAGTGACGCTTTGATTTTAACGAATTATGATGCATTATATGATTTTCATATGCAGGCACAAAATGATATTACGATTGTAGCAGCACTGAAGAATATTGTAGTCCCTTATGGTGTGATTCACGCAAAAGAAAATGGTGAAGTAACTGATATGGAAGAAAAACCACGACATTCTTATTTTATTAATACAGGTATGTATGTCATTAATCCGCAAGTGGTTGAAAAAATACCGAAAGACAGTTTTTTTCATATGACACATTTGGTGGATGCAGTCATGCAGGATGGAGGAAAGATAGGAATGTATCCGGTTAGTGAAGATTCCTTTTTAGATATGGGTGAATTTGGTGAAATGCAACGAATGGAAGAGAAGCTTAATATTGTTACGGAACGATAAGGAGTATGTTGGATAGGTTTGGAGAGTAAAGATGAGAAAGATTGCAATTATACCGGCACGAAGTGGATTAAAAGGTATGAAGAATAAAAAATAAGGCCTTTTTGTGGAAAACCGCTATTAGCTTATTCTGTGGAAACAGCACTTGAGAGTGGAATGTTTGATGAGATTATGGTTTCGACAGTCTGTGAAGAATATGCAATGATAGCAAAAGAGGCAGGTGCATCGGTTCCTTTTTAAGGAGTAGGGAAACGTCAACCAATCAGGCATCTTCGTGGAATATGGTTCGAGAGGTATTGATTCAATATAGACAACTGGAGAGTATTTTGATTTAATAACTTTATTATAGCCAACATCGCCGCTTAGAAAAGTCATCGACATTCAAAATGCGTATGATTTATTCGAGAAAAGACATGCAGAAGCGGTGGTTAGTGTTTGTGAAGTCGATCATTCTCCTTTATGGAGTAATGTGTTACCTGAGGATCAATCCTTAAGAGGTTTTATTAGACCAGAAGTGCTAGAAAGCGGTAAGGCAGAATCTGAGAACTTATTATCAAGTCAACGGTGCTATTTACATGTGTAGAATTGATTATAACCGCTTGGAATTCGATTTATATTTTGATAAAGGGTATGCATATATTATGAGTAGAGAGAATTCAATTGATATAGATACAGAATTGGATTTCAAGATGGCAGAATATTTGTATAACAGGAAAAGTAAAAGTTAGTAGAAATAAAATAAATGAGGTTGTTTGAAAGGAGTGGAGGAAAATAATGAATCAATATGTATTGGTAGAGGATGTCATATCGCAGATGAGAGGGTTCTGCAGTGGAGAATTGGAGGATATCGATCAATTGGATAAAGTCTTTTCAAAATATATGAAAAATGATGATGAATATCGAAAAGAACAGGCAGATTATTTAATTGCCAGAGGAATGACAATTGTAAGATTGAATGTCAATCGCTCATATTACTATTACTTAATGATGTTTTTGGTTCAGGCGACAAAGAAAAAAACAATATATAAAGAATTACTGGAACACTGCATTAATGATGATGCTTTAACAAAAGAAAATAAATTTTTTTTATATTATCAATTTATGAGATATACTTTTGTAACTTCAGATATGTTAGATGAAGAGATAGAGGATCTTTATGATGATTTATATAATCAGATATATCTTGCTTATAAAAAAGAGGTGCAAGAAGAATGTGTATTTATTCCTAGAGATGAAAGAAATGAAAATTCTGTAATTGTATTTACTGGACAGGTATTAGGAATGAATCATGGACCAACCAAAACGTTGCTTGATCGCTGCTATATGTTAGAAGAGTACTTGAAGAAAAAAGTTTATATTATTAATACAGCTGATGTGATGAGTACTTATGGAATCATTCCTTGTTTTAATACGGCAATAGGGAATTATGATGTGGGGTTAAAGAATATTAATTATCTACAATATAAGGACAAACAATTCGGATATTTTCAGTGTGATAATGAAATGCCAAAGGTTTCTGTAATTAGAGAAATTATGAAAGTAGTTAGGAGTGAAAGGCCTTATTTTATTCTGACGATTGGGGGAAGTAATATTGCGAGTGATCTGTGTAGTAATATTGTTTCAACTATTGTGGTGACACTTGGTCCTTGCAATCGAACTATGACTTATGGACAATTTCAGGCAATTGGTCGAAAGGTGATAGAAGATGATAAGAGATGGATGAAAAAGCATTCGCTACATAAGGATCATATTATAGAAAGTTTATTTACATCTGTGTTTAAGGAACAGACACATCAGTATAGTAGACAAGAATTAGGACTGCCGGAGGATCAATTTATAGCAATCTTGGTTGGTGGAAGATTGGATGAAGAGATTGATTCGGAGTGTATGGATATGTTGTTGCATTTAATGGAGGCAGGAATTTGTGTTGCGTTTATTGGTGGACTTAGGGCTTATTCAAAGTATGCAGATGAGAATGAAATCTTTAAAAAGAATTCTGTAAATCTAGGATTTCAAGAGGATG
>CAJOPP010000015.1 GCA_905236365.1 uncultured Lachnospiraceae bacterium | reverse complement strand
TATACTGCCCAGAAGGTTGAGATGGAAATATCAGTTGTTGGAGGAGAGCCGCAAGTTGTCGATATTTCAACTGCTAATGTAACAGTTGGTGTTATGGCATGAGATTTTTGATGAAGAAATAAAGGAGCTACAAAAATTAACTTTTACAGAAAACAGCATAAAGAGGAGTAAGGATGACTCCTTACTCCTTTTTTTCCAGCCGTTTCCTGGCCTCCTCCTTTAATTGGTCTGCAAGCCATGTCGGTCGTATTACGTCCACCTCCGGTCCAAATCCCCTAATCCAACGGATTACATCCGGTGCAACCGCTGCTGTTTGATAAAAATAGAGCCCGTCTGCCCTCTCTTCTATCCATTTTGCCCGACCAGCTTCATATTCCTTAACATATCGGATACTCTCACCCGTAAATACCAATTCTATGTCCTCCACCTGTGCGCCTGTAAGTTTCAAAAAGGCTCTGTCTGTTTTATCCGTCTCTGTCTGCATCTGAAACTTCTCATCCAACTGCTCAATCTCCTTGATTCTGGAAACCCGGAATCGTCTTATCTCTTTCCGAAGTTCACAATATCCTTCTACACAGAGATATGAATCAATCAACAATAATCTATACGGATGAATAACCCGCTTTTGGGACTCATCACTGGTAAAACTGTAATACTCTATCTCCAGTTTCTTTTGACTATCAATCGCATTTTGAATGATTTTTTCAATCTGTGGATTCACTTCGTCTTTTGCACCATTTCTAATTCCACCCTGCTGAAAATGACTGCAAAGTTTCTCAAACTGCAGTTGATTCAGGGAAGCCGACTGCTCCACAATCTTATTCACCAGCAATGTAGCATGCTGACCCATATCTAAATGAATATATTCTTTCAGAATTTCCTTTGTAAAGGCAAGAGAAGCCAGATCCTCTATGGTAAAATCCACATTTTTAAGAGTATACTTATCCGCAAAAAAATAGGTTTTTCCTCCTCGTTCTTCTTCTCCGATACCGTAATTGAGGGATAGTTCATCAATATCCCGGAGAATCGTTCTCCTGCTCACCTCTATATTCCAGTTTTTAAGACGATTCCGAATCTCTTCTGCCTCATATCCTTTTGGATTCTCTGACAACAACGACAAAATATAAATCTGTCTCTGGGATACCGAAACCTCTTTCCCCTGGTGCCCATCTTTCATAGTCTTCCTCCTTTATTTCCGAGCCAAAATCGCAACCACAACATTCCATGAGCAAAGCTAATACTATGAAGTCTCATCTTGTTTTGTTCGAATATCGTATCTATTCAGCAGAACTGAACAGTTACCGAATACCATCCTCTTTAGTTTGGACGTAAACTTCCACTGTTATGTGCAGGTCACCTGCCTCTTATTACTCTACATGCTTGAAGTAGAAATAATCTTCCAACTGATATCGCTCGCTCATTCATCGTTTCCAAAGTGCGATCTTTTGCTTCCAATTTGCTTTTTTCCAAATCTGTTTTCTGATTTGTTTGATATACTCTGTAAGTGTTTTAAATGCTTCATCTGATATCGCTTCCATACTAAAGCTGATGGTTTCAATCCACCTGCATAAGTCTTCTTTTTCAAATACAACTGCGTATTGATCAATCATAAACTCAATCTGTTCCCCATGGCTTCTGCACAAATCGAAATCCTTGTAACAAGTCCTTAACATATCACAGACATCTGCATAACAGGCAATCACCGCTTCCCGCAGGTTTGACTGATGACAGCGACGATATCTTCTACCTTTACGGATGACGATCTTTCCTAACATCAAAAGAAAAGTAGCAATCACTATTCCCAAAATCACATACATCAGCCACGTAAATTGTGACAGATGCAAATCGCCTAATCGGATGCCATCGTCGTTAGAATCATCTCCGTTTCCTATATTCTGAAAGAAACCTGAAAACGCAGACCAGAAATCATCCTCATCTGCTGTTTCATTACTTCCGGGTGTAACTTCTACTACTTTCCAGCCAAAATTATCTATATAGATTTCCACCCAGGCATGTGCCATGGCATCTGTCACTTCTACATCTATTACCGCTGACTCACCCAACGCAGAATATCCATTATAATAATCCGAATAAACCTTATCTTTGTTAATATCCGATGCAAGAGCCGTCTCCAAAGAAAATGCATATCCTTCAACGTAACGAGCCGGAATTCCCATTTCCCGAAATATCAGAGTCGCTGCCGAAGCAAAATGAGCACAATACCCTTTTCGATTATTTGTAAGAAAATAGTTAATAAAATCTTCATCCCTTGGAGTCGCTCCCGGTTTTAACGTATACGGAATATTTTCTTGAAAATATTCCTTTACCGCAGTAACAATTTCATTTTCTGTCATATCCGGTTGAAGTCCAATCTTCTCACATTCCTCTTTGATAATCTCCCGATTCTTCGCCGGTACATCCAAAAAAACTGCATCAATATCCGAAGTGTCTATTCTCGCAGGAATCACTTCACCTTCATCTTCTTTCTGGTATATTTTAGGATAATACTGATAACTTTGAGTCTCTTCGATTTCAATCCCTATCCCAAATTGTGCCGGCAGCAAACTATGATTATAATAAAAGCTATCATCCTCAAAATCTGTATAATACGGATAGTATGAATAAGAAGGATCCGCATCAATATTATAAATGTCCATTCGTCCGAAAGCACTATACTTCTCTTTTAAAGAAACCTGTTCCTTCAAAAAAAGAGTCTCATTTTTCAGACTTTCCTCCTCTACTTCCATATTATATGGATATTCCCATTGATTATCTCCGTATAGTCCACCCGTGTATGCTTTCAGATAAACCGGTTCATTACTGTATGGTGCATAGGACACCACCAAATCCGTTTGATAATCGGGTGCTACATTAGAGATTCCTCCAAGTTTCCCTCCACTTATCCCTCCGGTAGCCGGATACTGATTAAACAATCCGGCAAAGCCAAGCAACACAAAATTGCCAATTGTATCCGATGTCATGTCGCGTAAACGATCTTTCCGAAATCGCCCCTCAAATAAAGAACTGGGAATCAATGTTTCTACCAAAATCACCAAAACAAATACTATTCCTGCAACAGATAACAGAATTTGACGAAATATTCCTGCATCCTGCGTATAGGTAATCCTGTTTTTCTTTAATCCTTTTACCCGAAATGGTGCATTCAATGCGAGATAATGACCATTTGCTTTAAAAATCACAACAGCCACATAGCCAATACCCAACGCAACAACATATAACGGATCCGGCACAAGCTTCATATAGATAGGAATCAGTAGAAGCGGAAATGTCAATAATGCTGTCCAAAACAGACTCATTGAAGAAGAAAGCCAGATATTCAGAACCATAATTAGAACCAGTCCTATAAAGATAGCAACGATTGCGACTGTCAGATAATCATTACTGATCTGTGTTTCATATTCCCGTACACCCGATAAATTAAAAAAAGTCTGAGCCTGTCGAAGCACAGTATTGACAATCGTATAAAATCCTGAATTTGCATAGAGACGTAACCGGTAGATTACTACCACAAACAAACCAAAAAATATAATATATCCTACATCACGATAAAGTAATTTTGAAGTAGCATACAAAATCGAAAAATACATGGAAAGAATCATATAAAATACCATGACTAACAAAAAGTTATAGGAAACCCGAAAAGCAGACAAAAAGCCTCCCACCGAACCAAAAACAAGCAAAAAAACAATCAGGCAACGCAGAAAACAGTTCAAAATAACAGAACCATTCTCCATCGTCGGCTGCTTCATATAAATCCCTTTTGCCAAAAATATATCACCTTTATGAGGTTCTTCTTTCTTTTTTCGTCTAAAAAACATACCGTCATTCCGCCCTTCTGTCATCGCAAACGAATTTATTTGCAACGCAATATCGCTATCGTCTGCTGCTTCCCTGTTATTGTATTGTCATTCTCTAGCTGTCCCGGCTCATATCCAATATACAGGTAGGAACCAGCCGAAGGATTTTCCTGTAAAAACATCTGCTCCACCCGCCCAAAATCCGAATAGCTCTGATCATAAAGCACCATCTCCAGCCACTGATTT
>CAJOPP010000014.1 GCA_905236365.1 uncultured Lachnospiraceae bacterium | reverse complement strand
TATATCCAAGTAAAAACATAGGACTCGCCTGACTTGCCAATGCTAGGAGTTGATTGGCTTTTGAGCCAGAAAGGTACTGATTTTGGACGAAGTCGTTGATGATTTTTCCCCCAATGGGGTATCCGCATAGATTGCCTAGTACAATAGCCATGCATTCATAGATTCGTGGAGAAAAATATTTTTGCAAATAATGCGAAGCTGCCTGATAGGAATTTGTCTCTGATAATGCATTGGTTATAAGAATAAAAGGGAGCAAAGAAGGTACTAATGTCTGGTACCACAACAGGAGTCCGGTCTCAGTCCCCGAAATGGTTTCTTTGTGAAAAATCAGCAGAAATAACAGTAGTGACATCATAGCAACAAATTGTTTCATGGGAATAGACTCCGAATGTTTTATTTTATAGTATGATGTGGTAGTTGAAACTATGCATTTATGCTCTGCTGACAGTAAAGTATGTGTGCGGTGCAGAATCGGCAGAGTTTTGTGCACGTTGGACTAAGGACAGAATGGTATAATGGATTGCTGGTATTCTGAAGGCAGAGATACACCATATTTGTTAAAGAAGGTCTGATTATAAAGCTCGCTGATATGCAAATCTTTCTCAAAAAGTGGTAAGTCTTCAGGTGATAATATTTTTTTTGCATCTGCCACTTTATTAATGATAGGGACCTTGCAGGTTTGTTTCATTTCTTTTAAAAGAGGAGCTGCGTCGAAAACAAATCCTAAAAGACGCAGATATGAGATAGGATTTGATTTTTTTGATTGAATCATATCTATTTTACGGTTTCCCAATAAAATATTGAGAAGTGCCCGTGTGATACGGGTATTGGTATAGTTTTTGCTGGATAACCGGTCAATGAGTTTCTCAATATCTGATGGAAGTTGGATAAGGGAATTGAGGGCATTGGCAATTTCATCGGTTACTTCAAAGTAGTTATGGAAGGAGTGTTTTTTGTCCCAAAGAGCATATTGCAGATAGGGATAAAAATCAGATAAAAATAATGGTCTTGCATTCTTTGAGGTATTCAGTAACTGATAGGCAGGATGCGGCATAAAGGATTTTAGTTCCGACAAAAAAGGATTCTGTTGGAACGAATTCGCAGTTTGATTTAAATGTGCCTGATGTTTCATTTCTTCCCGTATTGCAGTGGCAGAAGGAAAGGAATTTGTAATGGTTAAATCATGATATCCATTTCCGGTTCGCTTGATAATGACGGGTGTGAGATCAAGATGGTATTTCAATATTGCCTTGACATACTCAATTCCCAAGATATTATTCGGTTGACGCAATAGTTCTTCGTACGATTCATTTTGAAGATAAGTGGCAACAGCAATTGAGCGGGCTTTTGGAAAAGAAAGTCCTGATTTTAAGTTGCACTTTAATAATTGCTGGTAGTCATCAGGCTCTGTTATCAATATCTTTGCAATTTGAAAAAAAGCAGAAATATCATCGCTTTCGGCACCAAAACATAGGGTGTCGATAATTCCGGTAGCAGATAAAGCAAGGACAGAAGCGGTTGCAAAATATTCGGCACTTGAAGTTGCAAACACAGGAGGAAGTTCGAAGATAAGATCGGCACCGCAGGATAATGCACATTGAGCTCGTAAATGTTTATGAAATACAGCCGGTTCTCCACGCTGAACAAAATCACCACTCATGATTACGAGGATTCTTTTGTCTGGATAAAGTTTCTTGACAGTCTGTAACTGATATGCATGACCATTATGAAATGGATTGTATTCTGCAATAATGCCAACGTGTTTCATGGTAATAATGTGACCTCCTGAATGAGAGTATAGTATTTGTAATCAAATCCAATTTACTATATTTTAGCAGATATATTTGGTTTTTGCTACAATAACAGAAATAAATTGTTATGCGGAGGTAACAGTTCTACCTTTGGTTTTACTGTTATACATAGGACACAGCTTCGCATTTTAGTGTGCCCTATGCCGGTACAATTTGCATTATACAGACACTAATTGTATCTAATTTACATTATCCATTGTAAGTAGAAAAAACTTGCTTTATAATGAAATAAATATAGATGATTTATCAGTAGAAGTAGGTGTATTTTCCTACATGCAACGGAGGTTGATAATATGAACTATTTTTTGATCCTGACTTTTTTATTTGCAGTGGGCAGTATGATTGGCTGGTGCATTGAAGTGATCTATCGTCGTTTTGTTTCACAGAAGCATTGGGTGAATCCGGGTTTTCTGACTGGTCCGTGTCTGCCATTATATGGTATGAGTCTTTGTATCCTGTATCTCCTTGCAGGGTTTGAAGATGATATTCCCGGTAAAGAGATATGGATGCGGAAGCTTATTTTGTTTATGATTATGTCTTTTGCGATTACCTGTCTGGAATATTGTATTGGGGAGCTTACATTAGCGGTCACTAAAGTTCGTTTGTGGGATTATACTGAACAATGGGGAAATTTCCGGGGAATGATATGTCCATTGTATTCGTTCTTTTGGATGATGCTAAGTGCAGTTTATTATTTTTTTATTCATCCCCATATTCTTGATGCACTGATATGGTTAGCAAAGAATTTGGCATTTTCATTTGCAATTGGATTTTTTTATGGAATATTCGTAATCGATCTGATTTATTCTGCACAGATACTGATAAAGATACGGAGCTTTGCACAGGAACATGAGATTATTGTAAAGCTGGAAGAACTTCGGGAGGATATTTATTTCAATATTAAACAACACAAAAAACCGAATTTTTTATTATCACTGCATACTGAACGGCCAATACAAGAGATGTTAGAACTGTACCATACAAGACATTTTGACAGGGAAGAACTGAAGGAAAGAATACAAAAGCATTTTAACTCAAATCGTTCGGATAACCACTAAGACGGCAATCCTTTGGCTTCACTGTTACGCATTGACATAGCTTCACATTCCGGTGTGCCGATGCCGGTATAATTTACGTTGTTGGTAAGCCGCCCGCAGCAAGTGCAGATGGCTGAAGGGTGAATTGTTACATGATCTGTGTCACTTTCAGTTCATTTTGTTATAATTTATTATTTACAATCTGTAAAGGGAATGATAGAATAAAGTTATCATTTTATTTCAGAGTATCTTAATTTCAGATTTTTGTTTTATTCTTCCAGTGAAAAATAACCTCATTCCTGTGAACGATTATTTTTCACTGGAATTATTTATTTTCCTTTTTTGTTTTATGCCATAGATTGTCCTAGGTATGTGGTATGATGGAGTTGCATTCGTTAAGAATAATTTATTAAGGAGGGAAAGTAGAAGCTGTATATCGAAAATACATTCGATTTATTATTGACAAGTAACCAATATTATATTACTATTGTATAAGAAAAACGAACAAATGTTCAGGAGGTTTAAAGAATGGCAAATGAGGATAAGTTAAAGGCGTTAGATGCAGCGCTTGCAAATATTGAGAAGCAGTTTGGTAAAGGAACTGTGATGAAGTTAGGAGATACAGCAGCTAATATGAATGTGGAAGCGGTTCCTACCGGTTCTCTGAGCCTGGATCTTGCATTAGGTATTGGAGGGGTTCCAAAGGGAAGAATTATTGAGATCTATGGTCCGGAATCCAGCGGTAAGACGACGGTTGCACTTCATATTGTGGCAGAAGTGCAG
>CAJOPP010000013.1 GCA_905236365.1 uncultured Lachnospiraceae bacterium | reverse complement strand
GTTGCGTTTAAAGTTAAGCGAAAGCGTGCCCGAAATGGAAAACATATAACATATCCGGCAACGTCCGGCTTAAGTAAATGACATTGCGTCTGAACAGTAATCTGAAAATAACAACTAAAAAATTTCAAACTCTGTAACACAATTTCTCCCTTGGCATATTATAACAGTGTAAAGATTATTGGAGGAATTCCTTATGGGAGACTTATCAGCAACAGGCAGTTGTGGAAACAACGGTATCGGAGGAAGCAGCTGCTGCACATGGATTATTATTCTTATCATACTTTTCAGTTGTTGTGGCAATGACAATGGCTTTGGTGGATTATTAGGTGGCAACGATGGATGTTGCAATGGAAACAACATCTATCTTATTATCATCTTACTTCTTCTTTTCTGTGGCGGAAACAACAACGGATGTGGATGTGGCTGCGGCTACTAATCTCTGGCTTGCATCAGCAAAAAGGGGGGACCATTCCGGTCCCCCTTCTTCTATTTATCACTATACATAAAAAAATGTACCTAAGATAACTGTACAAAACAATATTTCATTTTCTACATTGGTGGATTGCTATGTTTTTTTATAATTGTAGTTTGTTTGCGATTCGTTGCCAGCCGAAGCAAATCTTCATAAAGAATTTCTCTCGTTTTTTCCGGTGGAATCTCTTCATCCACAAACCCACGTTTTAATACCATATCGCTGTTCATATAATGTTTTCGGTATTCTTCTAATTGTTCCTTTAAATATTCCTGTTTAGAAGTTCCTTCTAATTTAGCGAGTTGACTATGACTAATGACCGCAACAGCACCTTCCGCCTTCATAACCGCAACCTCTGCTCCCGGCCAGACATAGTGCCGATCCGCTCCTAACTGTTTGCAACCCATAAAAATATACGGTCCGCCATAAGCTTTCCGTAAAATCACCGTCAACCGAATCGTCGTGGCATTGGCATATGCCTGCACCAGTTTCGCACCATGTCTAATCAATCCCTTATATTCCTGTTCTGCCTCCATAACAAATCCGGTAGAATCTACCAATGTAAGAATAGGAATGTTGTAACAGTCACAGTACTGTACAAAACGTGCCGCTTTATCAGAACTGTCGCAATCAATGGAGCCATTGTTGCATAATGTCTGATTTGCAACCACTCCAACAGTAATTCCCCCCAGTTTTCCAAAACCTACTACTATATTTTGTGCAAATTCTTCGTGCACTTCAATAAAACTCTCGTCATCTAAAATCACTTTTATGACCTCTTTTACATCATATGCCGTCTGCACATCATCTGGAAGAATTGATGCAATCTTCCGGGTGTCTTTTTCACAATATTCCTCTGTTCGAAAAAGCCTCTCATCCGAGTAACACGGAGGTAGAAGATTCACTAACTTTCTCACCTTATCATAACAACTTTGTTCATCTTTTTCCCTAAAATGAGCGACTCCACTGATGCCAGCATGAATTTCTGCCCCACCTAATTCCTCGATCAGATAATCCGTCCCCTGTACCTCATTAATCACCTTCGCCCCTGTTACGAACAAATTGCTGATCTTGTCAATTGTAAAAACAAAATCGGTAAGTCCCGGCGAATAAACTGCACCACCGGCACAAGTTCCTGCTATAATGGAAATCTGCGGGATTGCCCCCGAAGCGAATGCGTTCATCCGGAATAATTCTCCACAGCCTGCAACTGCTGCTGCACCTTCCTGAATTCTTGCTCCGCCGCCATCATATATTCCAATAATCGGTCTGCGTTCTTCAATCGCTGCCTTCAGAATTGCTATGATCTGCCTGCTATGCTGATACCCAAAGGTTCCTCCCATACAGGTAAAATCCTGTCCATAAAAATAAACCTTCTCCCCTTCAATCCTTCCATATCCAGTAATCACCCCATCATATCCATCGTTTTCCCCTGACTCCGGATAGTATTCCGTAAAACTGTCCTTATCAAATAATAAGCGAATTCTCTCCAGAATGTGGAGTTTATCCCGACTGTGCTGCTTTACCACACTGTATGGATTAACATTCTCTAAATACATACTGCCCTTCTCCTTTTGGTTTCTATATTCTTCCTTATAATGTACAAATTAACCACTGATGCAACGCAGATTATCATTGCTTTACAATCAATGACAAATTATAACATATTTTACCGCAAAAAACACCGAATAATTGTCTTTTATTGTTTATTTTATTTATAAGATGTAGTAGAATAGTATTATCGGATATCTTAAAAATGAATAATCCCTGTTTAGGTATTTCAAAAAATATCAAAGATAAATTGTATCTATTCAGCAAAGCTGAACTGATACAATGACAGGCATAGTGCCAACGCACATTCCAGTATGCCTGTTGCATCGTAAAATATACATTTTCATACGCATTTCACAGTTAATGTGAGATGCTGCCTGAACAGTTATGAAAAATTAACATATAAGAGGAGCACAAATATATGATTTACGTCAACGAAAAAAAACAAACAGCAGAACTTACTTACTACAAGAATTCTACCCCCCAGACTTCTGAAGGTGTCTCTTTTGATGCTGTTTTCGAAACAGAAGCTATCCTCTATGCAACCCCAACCTCAAGTGGAACACAATCGGCTCCCACACAAAGCACCTCTACTAAGTATCCGTCTAATCAGCAACAACTGAATGTTTTTTTTCAGAAGGCGTCCAACCGCTATGGTATCGATATTGACCTGTTAAAAGCTGTTGCCAAGGCTGAATCCGGTTTTGATGCCAGTGCAGTATCAAATACCGGTGCCATCGGAATCATGCAACTAATGCCTTCTACTGCTTCCTCTTTAGGAGTGACAAATCTTTATGATCCTGAAGAAAATATCATGGGGGGAGCAAACTATCTCTCTCAATTACTGAATCAATACAATGGAAATATTTCCCTTGCACTAGCCGCTTATAATGCAGGTCCCGGTAATGTAGACAAGTATAATGGCATTCCTCCATTCAAGGAAACGCAAAACTATGTCGCAAAGGTATTGGAATATTATGGAAAGCCAACTGGTGCTTCTGCTCCGAACATCCTATATGCTGTTGCCGCAACGACCTCAAAGGATTCAACTAATGATTCACCACTTGCAGCAACCATCTACGCTGTTGCAGCAAATGATGCAACTAACATCCGCTTTTAAACATTTCAGTTTCCACAACAACTCCTTTTTTTAGGAGTATATCAGGATGATAGGACAATTTCGCCTTACGAAGCCCTTCTATCCCAAGGTCTTCTTCCCGATTTACATAATGATATTCAGAAAGTTCATTTCTTACAAACTCCTGATTGATCATTGGGTACGCCCCCTGAATTTCCGAAAATGCCTTTTCAAAATGCACAACAAACGTATCAGATGTCAGATGTTCGCCCAATGAAATAGCTATAATCTTACCATTCACACGAAGTGCTCCTCCAATGATTCCAAGTTCTTCTCTATGACGTATGGCATATACCACAAGTTTCGATTCATCAATTTTATCATAGTTAATGTCTTTCTCCCCCACTGCACAGTTATTCAAACACCACTGTATTGCCATTTTTGCACATTCTTCCGCATTTTGTTCCGTGATCCTTTCATAACTCCAATCCGGATTTTGGTCCACAAACCGATGAATATGATTTCGCTTTCCATGTAATTTTTTTCCTGCTAACGTAGAAAGCTTTTCTCTGTCATAAATGTAATCACTTGCCTCCCGGTCGTATGTAATCTGATATTGATCCGGATACCATTTCTCTATCATTTGCCATTCCTCTTCCATGACACATCGCAACCGAAACGGATTCTCTTCCTTTCTCTGTCTTTCAACAATATAATCAAACAGGGCTCTGGGATCCGCTGAATTTAACAAATTACAAGCATATCCGTATTTTCCATCTGCCATCTGTGAACGATAAATTAGATTTCCTTCCCAAAATGCAATCTCCGTCCGATAATGTCTTGCCCATAAAACTGTATTCGCCGGAGACATTTCACAGCATTTCTTTTGATTATTCTTTAATGCCTCCTGTATTTGTTTGACATCCTTGATTCCCGGTGTATAAAATTTCACTTTTTTCACCTCAATTTCCAATAAATAAATTGAAAAAGGGATGTATTGAATAACATCCCCCCACATCTCTCATAATTAGATAGAATATCTATCTGCGTATTTTATTCCGGACTTTCCAATAAAACATCCACATCATTATATCCATAGTCCATGAGTGCTTTTCTAATCTTATGTTTTGTATCCTCATTCGCATTGATATTCACAAGCTCATATAATTCAAATACATAACCAACCCATTTCTCATAGATTTTATTGCGCACGTCTGCATTCGTTGTCTTTGCCCTTGCTTCTCTTTCGTCTTCCACTGACTTTTCCTTTTTGGGAAGAATCGGTTCGTCACGATCTTCTTCTGCTTTTTTCTCTTCTTCCACAGCAGCAATAAGATTCTCCACACCTTCTGAAAGTGTTCCGCGAATGTCCATAATTCCCGGATCATCTTTTTTCAGATTCTTAGCGGCAGAAACGATTCCATTCTCTTCTTCCCCAAAGAAATCCGAAAACACTCCTTCTACCTGAATGATATCCTCATCCAAAGGAGCTGCAACTTCAGAAGATTTTTTTTCTGGTTTCTTACTCCTCTCTGCTATTTTTTTATGTGCAGATTCTTCCTCTTCTTTCTGCATTTCTTTTTCTAATTCCTCTAAGAACGACAAATCCACATTTCGAAAATGATTCTTGCCATATGCGATTTCTTCCAGCTCATCTGTGCGGACAATTCCACAATCATACATCTCCAATAAAAGTTCATGTACACCTTGATCGATTCCAATAAAATAGTGGTAATACTTCTCGAAATCTTCGCCCTCTTTACAATCTTCTAATTCCCGCAAATTATACCAATAATCTTTCGTACAATCAATGGTTCGTTTTTTGATTTCATTTCCTTTTGCACGAAGCGCCTTCATACGCCGAACTTTTTTTTGACGTTTATTATAAAAATGAAGCTTAAACGACCAAATTACAAGATACAGAAAAAAAATCATCAAAAATGCTACTATAATATACTCTTCCATGTTTCTATCATCCTTATTTTATTTCATCCTATGATACCGTACCGCAATTGAATACACCTGCTTGCTCATGTGATAAGCAAACCGGAAAGCAAAAATATTTATTTATTACTCTCCTTCTGATCTACAAAACCTTTGGCAGAAGATTTTGTTTGCTCCTCTCCCGAATAGTTCAGCATCGCTATAATCTGTGCCATTTTACGAACCCTTACCGATAATCTGGATAAGGTTACTGTCAAAATAAAAATAATAACGATTGCAAACACAAATCCCATAAAGAAAATCATATTCACTGGAGAATAAATCCCCATTGCCTTCGCAAGCACATCCATTGTATTAGGACTACATACCATAATACCTACTCCAATCAACAGTGCAAACCACGACAATGCATATTTTAACTCCAATGCTCTTTTTCGAACCATATTTAAAATAAGTACAAATGCAAGTATAATTAAAATACCTAAAATAATCTGTAATCTGCGTGTAATCATATTATCTTATCCTTTCTATCAAAATTGCAAGTGTCACCTTTATCATATAATAGATGGTGTTTTTCAAAGAAGAAATCGAAGATACTCCTTCCTCCCTCGCTTTCATAATTACCGGCACTTCTATTACTTTTCGTTTATGTCGAATTAAGCGAACTGTACTCTCCGGTTCCGGATAATCTCTGGGATACTCATTGGCAAACATCTCAATCGTCTTGCGATTACACATACGCATACCAGATGTAGGATCTGTAATAACAACTCCTGTCAGGATCTTAATCAACCATGTAAAATAACTGATACCAGCTCTTCGCAATTTGGAGGATTGAAATCCTTCCTTCTCTATAAATCTGGAGCCAATTACCATATCTGCATCCTGATCAATCAAAACTTCTGCCATCTTCTCTAGATACTTTGCATCATGCTGTCCATCTCCATCAAACTGAACTGCAATATCATAACCATTTCGATATGCATATAAATATCCAGTCTGAACAGCTCCTCCTATACCCAAATTAATCGGCAGATTCAGCACATTAAGTCCATTGTACTGACAGATATCCATTGTATCATCTTTTGAACAATCATTAATAATGACATAGTCAAAATCCGGTGCATTCTGAATTACATCATTCACCGTTTTAACAATACTGTCTTTTTCATTATATGCTGGTATTATTGCTATTTTTTTCATGTGGTATCCTCACTCAACTTTATTCTGCTATACTCATTTGTATAGTGTAACCAAACTTGAATTACTTATTACATTCACATATACTTTCCAAAATCCTATTCCCATAACGCAAAATTCGTTGTTAGAAAATCAACTTTGTATTTTTCTAAATATTTCTCTGCTTCCACGCAATCATCCACACACCAAATATCTACCTCCACACCATCCTTAATCAGTTGTTGAACAACACTATCTGAACTTAGATTGCGAATATCCAAGCCAAATCCATTCTGTTTCAACTCATCATAATTCGAAATCTGACTAATTGCGTCAACTTTCCCAAGTATCTGGAATATTTTGCAATTCAGGTCTCTTTCTTTTTGCAGGATGTGATGCATATTAACAAGAGTTTGATAATTACATGCTGCAAACATGATTTGATTATTACCCATAATTTGTCTGGTCTCTTTGTATAATCGATATAACGCATTCGTACTATCCAAAATATCAGTTCCCTCAACAAATTTAATTTCTATTTGTGGAACCATATTATACTTTTTACATACCGTCAAATATTCTGTCAATGTCGGTATTCTTGTTGCTGATATATCATTTTTGTACTCTTTATAATTCCTGCCATTAATAATAGGAATCTTTCGAATCTCCTCATAGGTAAAATCACAAATCTTCTTATTCACCCCACAACAGCGCAACAAATCCTCATCATGATGCAACACAAATTGTCCATCCTTTGACAACCATATATCCGTTTCTACCCCATAAAAACCTGCTTCTCCTGCTAATTCAAATGCTTTGACTGTATTTTCCGGTGCAGAAGTGGATAATCCTCGATGTGCAATACACCTATAATTATCAATGCTATATTGTGATTCCACTTGAACGATTAAAGTATTGGATACACCCGAAGCGTCTTTCGCAGTAATTGTAATCTCTGCCTCTCCAACTTTCTTTGCTTTCAACACGCCCTTTGATACAGAGACTACTTTACTATCACTTGATACCATCTTCACATCAGAATTTGTCGCATCTAACGGTTCTACTCTCATAATCCGACTCAAATCATAAGTCTCATCTTTTGCGAGAATCAACTTATTCTCATTAAGGTTAATATTCGTAACCAGCACCGGAACAACCTTTAGTTTACATTTTATTTTCTTTTTTTTCTGTCCTTTTACTGTACATGTTATTGTTGTCGAACCTTGCTGATACCCAGTAACTTTACCTTTACTATTTACACTTGCTACGCCTGGTTTACTGGATTTCCATTCAAACTCAACATTTTTCCTAGATGCTGCTTTATATTTAACCTTATATACATAGGAACTACCGATTGTTATACTGCCAGTACACTTTTTCCAGCTCAATTTCTTAACCTTATCATGAACCTTAACTTTAAAATATGTACGATTCATCGTATTGCCAACACCTGTAGGATAGCTTAACGTAACAATGACAGTCCCTGATTTCAATGCAATCATCTTACCAGAAGACGTAAACTGAAGTACGTTTAAGTTACTGGATTTATAATAAAAATTACCATTATTTACAGAAATAGGAATGTTTTCCTGATTGTTGACCGTCATATTCATAGTCAGTTCTATTTTTTGTTTTGCCTCAACTTGACAAGAAAAACAAAACAGAAAACATAACAGACTACTGCATAAAATAATAATATGTAAATACATTCTTGCTTTTTTATTAATCAACCAATCTTCTTTCATATATATCCCTTACACATAAATCTCATAAATAAAAACCACATATTAATAATATCTTGATGCTTTTGAATAGAAGTGCATCAAGATTTTTACAATCCAATCAGGCCAAAAACGCTGAAAAATAAGCGTTTCCTCCTCATATCTGGAATTAGTCGTCTTGAACAATTTGCTTGTCTGATTATCATCATTCATACGATGGTACAATAGCACATCCGATACATAGGCAAAACTTCCGTTTTCTCTTGATAACCGTTCCCACAAATCCCAATCCATGGAAGCTTTATATTCCTCGCGAAAACACGGATCCGGCATCCTTTCCCTTACACACACTACAGTCGGATGTGTAATCGGATTACCAAACCGCTGTATCAACCGTTTGCCAAACCCTCGTCTGGCTAAAGGCTTGAACCATAACGGCCATAAAAGCATCCTTTTAATACGGACCATCAAAGATGCTTTTTGGTCAACTATGTCATTATGCATTTCGATATAATTGGTAAATGCCAGAATTGGGTCTTTCGTTTTATTCAATTCCTGCAACACTTTCTCGACAAACAACGGATGCAACAACTCATCCTGATGCATCAGCATAATTAACGGAGTTGTTCCCTGCTTCATTGCAAAATTATAATCTTTGATCTGTCCTCCATCCGAATTCACACAAACAGAAACTCCAAATTCATCTGCGATTTTCTGAATATAAGAATTAGGTGTAGAGGTAGAAATCAATACCTGAGGTACAACAGTTTGTTTCATAATAGATTCAATACATGCCCTTAAATATGCACATTCTTTATATGCACAAACTACTAACGTTATATCTTTCTGTCCGTAATGATTCACTTGTTTCATAATTTACGCGTTCTCCATAATTTTCTGAATAATTTTGGAATCGCCCCATACTTTCGGGGAATCATACGGGCGATCAGGAAATGCTCCATACTTAAGACGAATCTTCATATTATTTTCTTTGATATATGACTCTACTTTTTCTGCTAATGAAATTGCTTCACCGGAACATACATTAATAATTCCATTGTATGTGGATTGTATACTTGCTGCCATAATTTGTTGTGCCAACGCATCCACATGAATAAAATCATACTGATTCTTACCGGATGTAAAGGGAAAATCATCTTTTTGATCTTTTTCCGCTTGATATAATTTTGCAAAAATAGAACTTCCTCTAGAATCGTCACCATAAATATAATATGCTCTCAGCCAATGAAAATTTACAGATTTCTCTTTTGTATACAACAGTAACTCCTGTCGCAATGCATTCTTTGCAATTCCATACATTGACATTGGATTGCACGGTGTATCTGCATCAATAGCACCTTCCCAATATCCAATCTCATGCATACTTCCCATCACAGTTAAATACGGAAGTCCACCATCTATCATATGATTTAGAAAACGTACATGAGAAGATAAATCTTTCATATGTGCCTCTGAATTATGAATAAAACCATCTCTCCATGCAAGATGCACCAATACATCCGGTCTTTCCAATACATCATATATATGTTTGTCACCACTAAATATATCATCATAGACACGTACTGCTCTTTCATCTACTCCCTTAAAAGACAGATCACTCGCATATACATCATGACCTGCATCCAAAAAAGCTTTTACAACATGTCTCCCTATATATCCACCTGCTCCTGTAATTAGTACTTTCATTTATGCCTCCTGACTTTTATAACCATCTTCTACCGGTTTCATCTTCTATCTGATTCCTCTTGATGTTCTTTCCTTTGTTTTAATCTGGTCATATAACTCTTCTCCAATAAACAAATAAGCACACCAGCACCGATAGAAGCGATTGTTGCAATGACAAAATTCCACCACTGTGATATTTGATTATTTGTAAGATCACACAAAATCTGCTGAAACGGCCAGCCAGTCAGATACATGCCATAGGACAATTCAAACTTAGAGCCAAAAGCATCAAACTTTTTGTTTGTTCCAAATGCGATCCATAGTAAAACATATGTAAAACATATAAATATGATTACATTAAAAAAATTCAGCCATAATCCAATCACACAACCAATTAGTGCCATCCAGACGTACTGCCATTTTATGAGAATATGTTCTCTATATATATAACAAAACATACCCACAAAAAATAACATAACAGGTCTAAGAGCCGCTCCCAGCAACGATGTTTGCCCAAATAAATTATATAGTATAATATATAACGAAACCGCCAGAATTGCAAGTATCTTCATTCTGGAGGTCTTTAATAACCGAAGACGATACAAAACATAACACATGATATAACACATAAACTCCACAGGAAGCGTCCAAAGTGGACCATTTACTGTGGCTCCATAGCTGTTCTCTGTAAATACACCCGGCAAATTATGCACTAAAACAAAAACTGAATTTAAAAGATATTTGTAGGTTCCTATATTCAAAAAATATTCACCTAATGAATAACTTGTAAAAAACGGGCCAACAACAAAGGCTAAAAAAAATGTTACAACCGCTAGCGGCGGAATAATTCGAATGCACCGCGCTTTAAAATAATCCTTTGCCGTCTCTAACCGACACATGCTCTTACAGATCAGAAATCCCCCATAAAAAAAGAATATACTGACAGCAACACCGCCAAAGTCAATCTGACCATTTGTAATCCTTCCAAGATAGTCAACACCATTCGCTGTCAATGGAAACGAATGACTATAGATTACCAAAATTGCAGCAACAAAACGAATCAAATTTAAATTATTATTTCTTCCTTTCGAACAATCAGACAGATTCATCTATACTCTCCTCAACATATAAAATCAGATTGACATCTGGTTATAAATCAGACCAGATGACGCTACATTGTATTGCTGTGATTCTTTCACTGTTCTATTCCTATCAGGGCAGGATTCTCTGCAACTTTGCAACGTAATAATTTCCAACACCCTCGTTAAATATTTTCAAATTCGACTCAGACAATGGAGCAATAACACCATTTTCAGTAGAAACTGTTTCCACACCTGCCTGATAGATTGTATCATAATTATTGGCATTATCTTTTGCAGCAAATAACGTCACACCCAAAAAATAATTCGGCTTTGATATATCCAGATAATCAAAAATTGTCGGAACAAGATCTAAAGAATTTCTTCCACTTACATCAATCTCCTGTTTCTCTACATCTTTATGATAGATAAAAAACGGAACCTGATCCAATCCCGGATTATCCCGCTTATAATTTGGGAAAGAATCCATATAATATTTGTCTGCATAAGTCGCATGATCTGCTGAAAAGATAATAATGGTATCCTCATATAATGGACTATTCTTAAATTTATCCATAAATGCGCCAAACTGATAGTCTGCATTATAAAATTTATTCAGCAGTGCATCTTTCCCGTCACCAAATTTTTTATCAGGTGAGTCAAAAGAAGCATGCGTTCCAAATGTATAAATCGTTGTAAAGAACGGTTTCTTACTCTCGTGTTGTTCCATTAAAGTATCAAACAACTGTTCATATGCTTCTTTATCAGACAAACTGTTTACTTCTCCTTTATACTTTTCACTCGGTTCACCAATTACTTCATCAAATCGCATTTTTTCCAGATAATCTGTAAATTGGGCATTATTAGGTTCCGTATTTATAAATGACGTCTGATAGCCCAGGTCCGAAAAAATACTCTGTGCCGAAATCAAAGTATTTTCATCAAAATTTTCAAGTTGGTAACCTGAATATAGTTGCCCAATAATTCCTCTGTATGTTGCAAATGTATGATTATAGTAGTTAGTAAACCAGATAGACTCTTTCTCATATTGAGCAACATTTGGCATAATATTGCGAGAATCCGAAACAATATTCTGAGATAGTCCCTCTGTCATAATCAATACTACATTTGGCTTTTCTATCAGACTATCCGGTTTTTCATACATATCAGGAATACCATTTTTATAATAATCCCCCGTTAAATCCTTTTGATT
This sequence comes from uncultured Lachnospiraceae bacterium, assembly GCA_905236365.1. GTDB lineage: Bacteria > Bacillota > Clostridia > Lachnospirales > Lachnospiraceae > CAG-590. The sequence goes on along the minus strand of CAJOPP010000013.1, from coordinate 11,441 downwards.
CTTTTGTCTCTTGCGCTGTTGAACCACATCATATTGTTGCTTTCCCAAATTAAAATAGCCATACATCGGAGAATATAAATTTCCAAAATACATTACAAAAAAAAGTTCCATCGCAAAAAACACCGATAGCATTGCCAGATTTGTAACCATTGATATTCGGACTCTTTTTATTGGAATCAGCGAAAATATAAGTAACAACACTATCCCTGCAATATAAACTCCAAAATTTCCGGATAAATCTTCCAGAGAATCAATATTCGTCACCATAACTAATGTAACAAAACTGCTTCCAAAATAAAGTACCAATATCTGAATATTGTATAGCAACATGCATATGGCATTAAAAATATTACCCCATTTTTTCTTATTTAATAATATATTCGATAAAAGTGCAATAATACATAATTCCAACAAACAACTTAACAGATACTTCTTGCTGGGAATATTCGAAAAGGCAATCAATGTCAACAGAACAGAAAACAGGTATTTTGCATATAATACCATCTTAGAATGACGATACAACCAATATCGAATTAACAAAAAGAATCTACGAATCTTATTCATACCAGCATCCCCCTAATTAATATTTCTTTTGTTTTACTGCAATTTCGCAAATTATAATCATATATACAATAAATAAAAAAAGTGAAATAATCTGCACTAAATTCACACCATTTTTTTCAAATGTCATTATACACGGTTTCATTAGGAGCAGACAAATTCCAAAGTCAATCAACATACCAACCAGCAATGTTTTGATTTTACGCATTGCAGTCATAATTGCAACAAATATCCATGTTATAGCTGTTAATATCGTAACCCAGACTATCGGAATAAAGATATTATAGTTCTGTAATATATCTTTACCGTAAAGCAATGACAATCCCCATTTTCCCAACAGCTTTGCACCTAATGTAACAACTACACTCATTCCAATCAGTACAAAATATAATTTTCGCAGCATATTTCGGAATTCATCGAAATTTTTTTCATGATAAGCTTTCGAAAATACAGGAAGAAACGGGCTAAAAACTACAGCAGCACACACCTGAACAATCAATGCCGGTGCAGCAATCGTAGAATATATTCCCTGCTGCTCAGCCCCAAACAAATTCTGCAACATTTGTTTGGGTAGTAAGTTTTCCTGGCTCAATAGATACGAAATAATAACAAACGGGAAACATTTCTTTAGAAGTATCCATACGTCCTTTTTCATCTCTACTGAAAATGTGGCATTAATTTTTTTCATCAGAGACCCATCATAGTAGATTACTACGAATGCGGTTGATAAAAACACAAGTAGTAGTGCAACAATCAAACTGTTAAAAAAGCGGATTCCAACAACAAACAATCCAACAGTAAGAAAACCACGGATCAGATAGGATTTACCAATAATATCATAACGTTCATATTTCTGATCCATTCCTTGTAATACATCCACCCACGCTTCAACCAAACGGATTCCCATGTAAGCCAAAATACATAATATCTGATATCTGGAATTACCCGAAACTACAGCTGCTATCACACAGCAAATAAATGAAACAGCACAGGTAATAACCCTGCTTCCCGCATAAGTTCCATCTTGAAATTCTCCTGCCACATCGGAAACCTGAAAACTTCGCATATTAAAAAGTGCTATTGTCGAGTAACTACTGCTTGTTGTCATCGCTAATGCCAGATAACCTGCAATCTCATAATCATGATTTGTCATATTTACAACAATTACCGTCAATATCCACTGACAAAAAAAATAGAAAATGGTGCCAACTGTATTCCATAAAACATTTTTTTTCATTTCACCGACCCCGATTATTAAACTTTTCCAATTAACATCAAAAAACGAATCCCACATTCTTCAAAAAGTCTAGGATTCCAACGTTTAAAATAAAATACCTTTTTTATCGCTTTTCGCCACTTTTTACTGCTAAGATCAAACAACTCTAACACTCTTTGATCCGCTAAAGATAGCCGCGACCCAAACACTCTTTTAAATTCCACTGCCTGCATCTCATAATAAAGATCACCTGAAAATATTTTTTTCAGAAGCGGAAGTTTGCTTTTCAATGAAACTGCAGATGTATTGGATTGATGTATTCTATGTGCTGCATCTACTTGATTTGAAAAATAATACTCTCCAAATCCTGTTACAATCATTCCAATAAACCAGTCATGATAAAAAATATGTTTAGGATCACACTTCAAAAGTTCATTTCTGAGCGTTCGGTTGATCATCATGGAAAAACCATAAAAAATACTACTTGTAATGGCCTTTTGAAAACAGAAATCATAATTACCGATTTCATATTTTCGTAGAATATTCATATTCTCATCAGCAAAAACAATACCCGAATGGAACATTCTTGGAATTTCATTCTTTCCATTTTCCATCCATTCTACTGCATGCTTCAGCTTATCCGGATACCAAATATCATCCTGATCTGAGAATGTCCAATAATCACCCTCTTCACTCATTTGCAACAACCGAAAAAAACTATTACAAAATCCAATATTGGATTCTGAAAAAATAATCATCTGGTCTGGTCGTTCCAATTGCGATTGATACTCTTTCAAAATAGCAATCGTATGATCCTTTGATCCATCATCCCGTACATAGAGAACAAAATCCTGATAACTTTGTCCAAATATACTATCCAACTGATCCACTAGATATTTTTCTCCATTATAGGTAGACATCAACACGTTAACCATACTATATTCTCCCAATCAACATCAATGCTCGAACAACAAGTTCCGATGACAGACTGCTCCTCCATCTATGTCCATAAAATGTCTTTTTTAATGCTTTAGATAAACTATATCGTTCACCAACAAACCATTCCAGAACCTTTTTATCAGACTCCTTCATCTCATCAGCAAACACCTCTAAAAACATCCTCGTTATATTACATATTTCCGCATTTCCTTTTAATGCTTTCAAAAACCATTTCACCCGTGTTGACAAATTATTACTTGATACACTGACATCTAACCGTCTGTGCTTTGCTCCAATATAATCATCAGTATAAATATTACCAAACTCCATGGCAATCAGTTCTGCCCACCAATCATGTGTACTAAGTCGATCAATATCTCCCCGCAACATCTGTTTACGCATCTCTTTATTAATCACAGTAGCAAAGCCAAGATGAAGACATTCTGTTATTGCCATTGGAAATGAATATCCTGGAATCCGATTCCGATAGATACTCTGTTCCTCTAGCTGTTCATTCGTTACTGAAAAATTGTGAAAATACATTGCCGGTAAATTCTGAGGCAAAGTTTTTATTCTTTCAACTGCATATTCAATCTTGTGAGAATCCCATACATCATCCTGATCACAAAAAGCCCAAAATTCTCCATCAGCAGTAAAATTGAGCAAATTCATAAAACTTTTACCGTAACCGACATTTTCTCCTTCTATGAGTACAATTTTACCCTGCTCCTGATAATTTTTTAAAATTTGCAGGGTTTGATCCTTTGATCCATCATCCCGTACATAAATTTTAACAGGTGAATAAGTCTGATTCAAAATACTATCAATCTGCTCCTCAATATACAATTCACCATTATAAGTTGAAATAAGTACATTCACAACATTTGTATTCATCCCATATACTCCTTTTTACAGATCAGATTACAATCATCAGGATATTGAAAAGAAAAACAATATGCGTCACGTAATATATGAAATGATTCTTTTCAAGATCCACGTCCTGCTTTTTCTTCATGAAAAAATTCACCATTAAAATGAAAGGCAAAATACATGGAATAAAATATCTTCCCTGTACTCCCTGAATGGATTTATAATCCATTGATGTGTCTGCAATCAACATTGACAAATTCACCAATAAAATTGATCCCACTACAATCACACCACAAAAAACTACAGCAAATCGACTCGTAATTTCCTTTGAAACGTGATCAGATGTGACTGCCACCAATAAGATTACCAAAAATACAATCACATACATCCACGGCATTTGCAGATTGTAAATCGACCCCATCTTACCTCCAAAAAATTCATATATATAACGACTTGTCTCCGTAAAGAATGTATTCACAAACAAACTAACCAGTTCCTTTGGATGACTTGCAAGATAGCCAAACGTATACATCTGCATACCGGAAAAAGGATTAATACTACTATTTCCTTTGTTTAAAATACGTTGCAATAATCCTACAATGTTATTCTGTAAAAATGAAACAATAATGCAGACTGTGACCAAAAACAGATATCGTCTATTTTTCTTAGATGTCCATTTTTGTTGCATAGGAACCAAAAAAATCAAAAAGCATAATGGTATATACACTCCTCCCTTCACACTGGCCATAAATATCAAAGAATAAAGAAGGATTATAATATCATATAGTCTCTTTTCTTTTTGATCAAATGCAAAATATAAACAATATGCAACAAAAACGATCGCTACAGCATTTACAATACTATCATATGAAAATGATGCGGCCTCCTGAAGAACAATCGGCAACGTCGCATATATCATCGTTATATATTTTCCCGCAGGTAATTTTCTTATTGCAAGATAAATCAGTAAAGTCGAAACAATTAAATTCATCAATCGGCCAAGGAAAAACAACGGGATAGTACCTAGTCCCAGAATTCTTGCAATTGTAATACCAAGCGCAGCCGGAAGGAAACACAAAATATTCGCATTTGCTACTGCATTTTTTGTATAACAGCTGGTCAACGACTGATCATCTGCCAAAGTAAAAAATGAAGTATATAATCTTCTATAATCCGAAAGCGTTACCGTAAATGCAGGAGCTTCCTCTGTTTCCACATCAATCACTCGTTTATACTCATATCCAAATGTATCTGCTGCTTCAATTCCTAACATTCTGTTTGAAACAATATACGCAGAATCGATATGGGCATATTCATCCGGTACAGAATAGATCGGTATCACAAACATATATAATATTCCAAGAGCAATCGTCACCGGAATAAAAGCCTGTTCCACGGACGCACGCTTTATTATAAAAAGATAATATATCAACAACAAAAAAACATATCCCATAATCACATACAGGAAAAACAAAGGTCTTAAAAAACCATTATCTCCATATGAAACTTTCAATGTCGGCGCATAAGTTTTCATCTCGGAATCCTGATAAAACGGATTTTCCAAATCTGCAATTCCGGTTTTAAACATTACTTTTGTTTTCCCGAAATTAACCGGTTCCATATAAACAATTGCTTTTTTATCACTTGATTGTGTAAATTCCTTTTGTAAAAGAATCTTCCATGTTGAGCCCTTTTTTATAATGTCCTGAATCTTTGTATACCCATCATGATAACAAATATTCTCATTTTCATCATATACACGTACATGAATTCGAGCTGATGAATCCCAATCCACAATCTTCACATTATAATATAATGCAGAAAGCTTGTCTTGACTCAACGCAAAGTTCTGTTCAAAAACTCTGGTATCCGCATCCATACAAAAATTGCTTGCCCGCTCATCATTTTCTACAAGAATTTCAGATTCGCACTCATGAATTACATCTTCTATATAGTTTTTATAAACAAATAAAACCAGACATACATATAGAAATGACACTCCAACAAAAACAATTATCTTTCTTTCCTTGCCCCATATACGCTTGAGCACCTTCCAACCTGCTTGCAACCATGATACCGTGTGCCCATGTTTCTGCTCTGCCACATTATCCGCTTCATTGACTGGCCAAAAATAAATAAGAAACAACAAAAAAAGTAATACACTGCCCTTAACAAACCATTGATAATTAATATTATTATGGGTCATGTACACACCTGAAAATACTAATACAAACTTTCTCTTTACTGCATTCAGATACATTGTTGTGTCTTTGGAAAATTGCTCACTAACATAAAGATATGGAATGTTATGAATATTTGTTCCCGTAACATATACCGATACTTCTTTTCCCTTAGAATTCTCATATGGAAGTTTCACCAACGAATCTGAGTCACAGACTTCATTTTTCAGTTCCATACTGTATTCTGAAATAATCTCCCCAGAGTTCTTATCCTGTAATGCAAACTCTAAAATTTCATTTTCAAAAACTGATTCTCGCGATGAAATCCTTACATAAATACCTTGAAAATGATCCTCTGAAATCTTAAAATCCAATCTGATTTCTGTTTCCGGTTCAATGGCTATCTGATTGTCGCTTGTTACTCCATACCCTTCCGTCGTCCAATTATCCTGTCCTTTCAAAGCACACACACAGGATACAATGACTATAAAAATTGCCACAAAAAGATATGCAATTATTCTTTTCTTATTAGACTTTCTTATATTTTTTCTCATATAATTTCTCCAAGCAGAGATATTATCTCTGAACTTCCTTTATGTGAATCGCAGGATATACGTCATACAAATATGTGTAAATCATTTCACGAGTACTAGTGTGCTTATTATAGTCTGTCCATTCAGAATCTTTCAGGCGCTTATACTGCCCATCATAATATCCCTTTACATGTAAGACTTCACCAGTCATAAATATCTCATTAATATCTCCCTTATATACCAGGGTATATTGCTCTTGCGAATCTGTCGCACTTTTCAGTTTACATTGAACATAGAACATTTTACCACTTCGAACTGAATTAATAACCTCAAATTCATCTTCGATATTCTCACCATAACTTGCATAAGGATATTTCTTATGCATTTCATAACTATCTGACTTCAAGTCGTCTATTGGACTCGAAAGATTTTCCCCATAAAACGGTTCAATTTGAATATAGTCATATTTATAGCTTCCTTTATCTGTAAGAACGTTATTTTTCTTTGTGCCAACACAATACCCATAAATGCGAACCCGATCCCCTTTCTTCATCTCAGGAATAAATGCTTGTTTTTCTTTGTTGCCAACAACGTTACGATATGAGCCGATTATCATTCCTACCTGTTCACTGTCAATCCTGAAATAGCTATGTTTGTCATCCTCTCCTACAAATGCTACTTTACCTTCTACATATATATATTGCTCCCCATATATAGTTTCCTGCAAAGCCTTTGGATTTAATTCTTCTGCTTCATTTTTCAATTCCGAAACAAGAATTGCATTTATATACAAATCACTTTCCGTAATGTTTCCATTCTCATACTTAGAAACCTTTCCATATGGTACTCCCATATTATAATAATTCTCAACAAACGCGTCATCTTCCGTATATATCCTGCAAAGCCCATTTCGTTTTCCTTTTTTATATTCACCTATTTCCCATGTATTATTCTCATAGGTAATAGTTCCTTTTCCGTCAAATTTACCATTTTTCCAACTTCCCTCATAGGAAAATGCTCCATCTTCACTGGTAAAAATACCCGTTCCGTTCGGTTTTGAATTAGAATACTCGCCATTATAATGTCCTTTGTACTTCTCCTCTTCCCACTCTATTTTGTATTCGTTTGTAATCTCTTTTGTCTCCATAACATGGCTCATCTTTGAACGAAACATTAAAATAACTGCAACTAATATAACTACAAGAATCAATAATACAAACAATACATATTTTTTTATACGACTTTTCATACGATGCTCCATTGTTTTCTTTACACTCCTTACGAAATTATCTACCCGACATTCTATTCTATCTATTTTATCTTACCCAAATACTCTAAAACCGTCTCATTACCATCTTTACTCACATGATAGAAATATCCATCTTCTACATTTCTTTCACCAAATAACTCTTTCATTTTTTCCGTAAAGTAGTCATCTGTAGCATAAACCCACAAATATTCATATTCTTCCTCTATCAACACATTCGGAAATGTCTCAATATCATAATCCGTAAGTCCCAGTATTTCTTCACTCCTATCTTCTCGAAACTTATAGCACATTCCTTCTCTGGACAACTGATCGCCCAGTTCATAATCTGCCACTAAGGTAAATAATCCCGATTTATGCTGATTAATAAAATATATTTTTCCCTTCTCATTGGTATATTGCTTAGCCTGCTTAGCATACGAAAGGAATCGTTCCCTTTCTTTGTAGGTGCCGGTATCTACCGCATATATATGTGCAAATCGAGGTAGCACATAACCACTGCAACTAACAATCATACAAAAAACAGATCCCAACAATACAAAACGCTTCAAAAGAACAATATTCTTCGACTGTATCTTCTGAAGTTTCACAAAAAAAGGCATAGTAAGTGGAAGAATCCCTAACATAACATAATCTGAAAAATACCTTTCCAATGACATTGCATTTATACTGTCAACATAACCAAAAACTTTCTGATATGCATATAACATAATCAAAAAAAAGCCTCCAAATCCTGCCAAATAAACAACCAGTAAATTGTGAAAACGCAAATATTCGTATTGATCCATAATCAATGGATAAAGTACAAAAACAACAATCAACGTTATTACAAAGAAACCAATATAAGAAAGATAAAGGCTGTCATTCTGCTTATTCAATGCTTCAAACAGTTTAGAAATCATTGCCTTAATGGTTTTTACAATACTTTTTCTTCCATAGTTTGCGACATCACTATCTCCACGATAAACTGCATTTTCTTTAATAACAAATGACAAAATCACCGTATACAATACAGATGAAAGTAATGTAAAAAACAAAAAAAGACTCTTCGCTGACATGATATTCTTTTTCCAGTTCTGTGGAATCAATTTTGACTTATTATATCTACACTGCGAATAATAGTTGACCACTGCAGTAAGCATAACAATAACCGCAAACAATGGACCAACCATGCTTTTCATCAAACCAACATTTAATAAAATCAAAGGTATTAAATAACAATTCTTTTTGTTGCATTTATTCAACACCATCCATGTAATCAAGGCACCTGCCCAATAGGCAGTTGGCTGATCTGTATAAATGTTATAATATGGTTGTACAAACGCAATGGCAACAAACAAAAACTGAAAAATTCCAAACGCCCATACCTTCTTCCATGATTGCCAACCGTTTCCAGAAAATGGTAGAATCACTGCACTGAACCATAACAGCAAATTAGAAATATAATAATCACTTTCTGTAATCTGCCCAATCCTCCAAGCACCTATTCTTGCCATAAAATAATGAAATATTGTTGTTGTTGATAATAATATATCATGTCCTGAAAAATCAGCTCCAATCGGTAAACGGTCATGCAATACCATATAGTTGGCTGCTTTTCCCCACTGAAACAGCTCATCCCAATTGGTAATATGCATTCCGTGGAATGCTACCACACCAACTCCCATCACGACAATTATCATTATAATGGAAGGTGAAAAAAAAGAACATATAGAATATCTACAATGCCTCACGGCTGAAATAACTCCTCCAATCACTCCGGCAATACCAATCACATATATAATTCCCAAAGCAATCTTTGTTGTATTAAAAAGACCAATCACAAATATGACCGACATAACTGTCATCAGTGCAGTTGCCCAACTCTCCTCCGGGGATACTTTCAATACAATATGATAAAAAATTCCAACTCCTAATAAAAGAAATAAAGTAATTCCTAAACATACAACATCTAACATTCCCCAAACCAAACCTTTCACACTATTACTGCGTCTCCGTATTATACACCTTATCTGCTCGCATTGTCAACACAAGTACTTGAAAGTCGAACTCTGAAGTGTTACTGTTCAGACGTACGCTAACGAGTGAACTGTAACACTCTGAATCGTCAATCCATAGTTACTATTCCATCCCAATATCATCTTCTTTAAGATTAACCCAAACACAAATTGGGGGTGTGATATCGTATTCCCATTGTAATGCTATTTGTGAGCTTTACCACATAATGATGTCCAAAGCCTTAGCGAGGTACAAGCTTAGTTCGAAGATATACTTTAGCTCGTGCCCGGAATGGAAATACGATACCACACCCCGAACCGTCCAGATAACCACTGAACTTAAACCTTTCAAAAGAACTGTTCACACATACATGAAACAATTCCTAATTTCGTTCTAATATCATCTGTCTATCAAATTTCTGAATCTGTTGGATCCCATGTATGATCTTTACTCAACTTATCAACTGTTGGTTTATCAAATGGACCCACTTTCTTCTTATTATTATAAATAACTACTTTTGTTTTATCTTTACAATTATCATAAATCCATTTGGCATCTCCTGCCCGCAAACGAACACAACCATGAGAAGCCATTGTTCCCAATTTGTTGTAAGCAGCTACATTAAGCGACTTATTATCATTGTAAACATCATAATATACCGAATGGAATAATATGTTTCCCGTAATCTGCGTTGTCCACTGTCCCCAACATGGTCCAAACAATTCATGCCAACGATGTTTAACTCCTGTGTAAAATGTTCCTGTCGGGGTATCACTACCAGTTGAACATACAAAAGATACGACCGGAATTGTATACCCTTTCTTCCCATCTTTTGCATATACGGTAACACAGCAGGCTGTACGGTTTATTTTAATCACATAAGAGGATTGTTTTTTCAAAATTTCACGCACGTCCTGTTGCAGCACCCCCTTCTTGCTAAAATAATATTTATACCCTTTTATATAATTCCAACCTTTTAATGCTGCATAAGAACGTTTGTCAAAATAATAACGGTTATTATTTTTATCCCGATACCAACCGGATTTTAATGTATAATCTGAATTAAATAAATAGTAGTTTTTATCTATTTTATGTAGTCCCTCTTCTTCATAACGTTCACCATTCTTCTGAAAGTAATACCTTTTTCCATTCACTTTCACAACACCTGTTTTCATAGTGTGATTTTTCATAAAATAGAACGTCTTACCTTCAACAGTACGTAATCCTTTTTTGGTAAATAAGTTCCCCTTTGACGTAAAGTAATATAATTCCTCATCAATAACCTGAACACCTTTTACTTTATTCCCATCCTGGTAATAACAGGTCTTATCACGATTCCAACCATCTTTTATCTTCTCTTCTTCTGTGGAAGCATTCGAAGACTGCTCTGTCGTTGTTTTTCCTGTTGTCGTTTCTGTTGTCGTTTTTTCAGTTGTTGTTTTTTCTGTAGTAGACTTTACTTTTGCCGTTTTCTCTGTTGTCGCCGGATTAGCGTCTATTACAGTATCTGCTTTTGCAACTGAAGCTACCTGTAGCATTGCACAAAATGCCATGCAAACCAGAAGATATTTCCATTTTCTCATTTTTCTCATAAATTATCTCCTCTTCTCATAAACTCACAACTCTTCACTATAACAATCACCTATTATAATACCTTACTTTTTTATTTTCAAGAGGATTCCAACAAAAAAAACAAATAGCCTCTCATTCCGGTTACTGTTCAGACGTACGCCACCGAGTGTGGTATATGTTGTCCATTCCGGGCACGCTTTCGCTTAATTGTTCACGTAACGGTACTAAATTCGCCGCTTTTTGGCGGCTCATTAAGTGCCGACGTTCACAAATAGCCCTACATTGGACAACATATACCACACTCG
>CAJOPP010000012.1 GCA_905236365.1 uncultured Lachnospiraceae bacterium | reverse complement strand
ACTCCACTTGCAAATCTGAAGAATGGAGAGAGTGTTGATGTGATGTCCATGTTTTTAGGAACAATACCCGGAACGATTGGAGAAACATGTGCTGTGGCGTTGATTCTTGGAGGACTATTTCTACTTATTCGCGGAATCATTGACTATCGGATTCCGGTATGCTATATTGGTTCATTTGCAGTATTGATTCTGATTTATGCATTGGCGACCGGAAGAGGATTTGATGTTTCTTTTTTGTTGGCACATTTATTTGGTGGAGGATTGATGCTTGGTGCTTTTTTCATGGCCACAGATTATGTAACATCTCCAATTACACCAAATGGTAAGATTGTATTTGGCTTGATTTTGGGAGTATTGACATTTTTATTTCGTATCTTTGGAGCATCGACAGAAGGGGTTTCTTATGCAATTATCATAGGTAATCTTTTAGTTCCTTTGATTGAAAGGATCACGGTTCCAAAAGCATTTGGAAAGGAGGTTCGTAAATGAGTCGTGAAAGTATTAAAAATACCATTTCTCTTATGCTGATTACTGTAATTGCAGGATTAATGCTCGGAGTTGTTTATGAATTTACAAAAAAGCCGATTGCAGACCAGAAACAGCTGGCGAAGGAAGAGGCTTATAAAGAGGTTTTTGCAGATGCGGAATCTTTCGAAGAGCTTCCAGTGGAAGAAGAGATTGGTGAAGAATTGAATGCGAAGGGTTGGAATGCAGATATTGATGAGGTAATGCAGGTCCTGAATCATGATGGAAATTTAATAGGTTATGTTCTTACGGTTACAGATCATGAAGGCTATGGAGGCGATATTCAGTTCGCAATGGGGATAACGGTGGATAGTACTTTGAACGGAATTTCTTTTTTGTCAATAGGGGAAACAGCAGGGCTTGGTATGAAAGCACAGGATGAGTCATTTAAGAATCAATTTAAAGGAAAGAATGTGGAACAGTTTGTTTACACCAAAAACGGTGCAGAAAAAGAGGAAGAAATTGATGCTCTTTCCGGTGCAACAATCACGACTAATGCTGTCACCAATGGTGTGAATGCAGGGTTATACTATGTCAGTGTTATCGGGAGGTGACTAAATGAATAAGACATTAGAACGTTTGAATAGTGGCATTATTAAGGAGAATCCTACCTTTGTACAGATGCTAGGTATGTGTCCGACGATGGCAGTTACCACGTCGGCAATCAATGGTCTGGGCATGGGGCTCACTACGACTGTGATCTTAATACTTAGTAATATGATGATATCTGCACTTCGGAAGGTGATACCAGATAAAGTACGTATTCCGTCATATATTGTAATTGTTGCTTCATTTGTAACGATTATTCAATTTTTGCTGGAAGGATTTGTTCCTTCTCTTTATGACAGCTTGGGAATTTATATTCCGTTGATTGTGGTAAATTGTATTATTTTAGGACGGGCAGAAAGTTATGCCTCCAAAAATAACGTATGGTTATCCATGTTTGATGGAATTGGGATGGGACTTGGATTTACTCTCGGCCTTACTTCGATTGGTATTTTCCGGGAGATATTTGGAAATGGAACCGTATTTAATATCCGCATTATGCCGGAAAAGTATGAGCCGGTTACCATTTTGATTTTAGCACCGGGGGCATTTTTTGTTCTTGCCTGCCTGATTGCAGTTCAGAATAAGATTCGGATTTTGAAGGCAAAGAAGACGGGAACGGATTTGGCTGAATGTGAACGGGAGAATGGATGTGCTGGCTGTGCCAATACATTATGCGGCGGAAGCATTAAGAATACGTTTGAAAAGAAGGAGGAACAGGAATGACGTCAATTGGAAAAAGAAGAAAAATTCTTCGAAAGAAAATACGAAGGTTGTGTAGGCAGGAACGGGCCCTTAGAAGATATGAACGACGTAGATGTATGAGAATCCATAGACTGAGATGTGCTGAACAGAAAGATTTAAGAAGAAAAACATTTGAACGAAAGAAAAGATCCTTTTCAAAAAGAGAGACTGCTAAGTTGAATCGTACATTGAGAAGGAGGCGGAAACGATGAATTTATTATTGATTGCCATCGGTGCAGCGTTAGTAAATAATGTTGTACTAAGTCAGTTTTTGGGACTTTGTCCATTTATAGGTGTTTCCAAAAAGGTAGATACTGCAGCAGGTATGGGAGGTGCAGTGATTTTTGTGATTACAATTGCCTCGGCTGTTACCAATCTGATTTATACATTTATTTTGGAAAAGCTGGATATTACATATCTTCAGACGATTGTATTTATATTGGTGATTGCAGCGTTGGTTCAGTTTGTTGAGATGTTTTTAAAGAAAAAGGTTCCATCCCTTTATTCAGCTCTTGGGGTATATCTTCCCTTGATCACAACAAATTGTGCAGTGCTTGGTATTGCATTGATCAATGTACAAAAATCCTATGGCTTTTTGGCATCGGTTATCAATGGATTTGGAACTGCGGTAGGATTTACAATTGCCATTGTGATTATGGCGGGTATTCGGGAAAAGATTGAATACAATGATATCCCGGAATCTTTTAAAGGAACGCCAATTGTTTTGGTGACAGCAGGACTTATGGCGATGGCATTTTTTGGATTTTCCGGTTTGATCAAATAATAGGAGGAGTGGGGATGAATGTTGTATCGATAGTACTTGCTGTGGCAATTGTTGGTGGAACCGGTGTTGTGATTGGTATTCTGCTTGGGATTGCCGGTGAAAAATTTGCTGTGGAGATAGACGAAAAAGAAGTAGCGGTGAGGGGATGTCTTCCGGGAAATAATTGTGGAGGTTGCGGGTTTCCTGGGTGTGACGGATTAGCTTCGGCAATTGTGAAGGGAGAAGCACCGGTTAACGGATGTCCGGTTGGTGGTGAGGCATGTGCCAACGCAATTGGAGAAATTATGGGAGTATCCGTAGAAGAATCTGTTAAAATGACAGCGTATGTAAAATGTGCCGGAACATGCGAAAAAGCAAAGAATCATTATGAATATATAGGTGCGGAAAATTGTAAACTAGCATTGAATAATCCGGGTGGTGGTGCAAAAGCGTGTTCCTATGGCTGCCTTGGATTCGGCAATTGTATAAAAGTATGCCCTTTTCAGGCGATTGATATTGTAGATGGAATTGCAGTTGTGCATCCGGAGAAATGTAAGGCGTGCGGTAAATGTGTTGCAGAATGTCCTAAGAAGTTAATTGAGCTTGTTCCGACAGACGCAACCTGCCATGTGAAATGTAGTTCAAGGGATCGGGGAGTAGATGTGAAAAAGGTATGCGAGGCAGGTTGTATTGGATGTGGATTATGTGCCAGAAACTGTCCGTACGAGGCAATCACGGTTGAGAATAATATTGCTCATATTGATCAGGAAAAATGTACAAGGTGCGGTGCCTGCAAGGAGAAATGTCCGGTCAAAATTATT
>CAJOPP010000011.1 GCA_905236365.1 uncultured Lachnospiraceae bacterium | reverse complement strand
TAAAGTATTATATCCTGAATAATTCCATGGACGAAAAGGAAATCCGGCTACTGAATAAAGAATTGAAAAATTCACTATTGGATCATTCGTATAGAATCTGTGTGGTCAATCCGCAAAAAGAAGTTTTAAAGGAAGCAGTTGAATATATTCAGTTGGACAATATGGAAGAACAGAGTGTATTCATATTACAGGATGTTGATCTGACCAAACTGACTGATGTTGTTTTAGAGAAAAAATGTATCGGTGTAAGTAGGAGCTATCAGGGTGTGGAAAATCTTCGAAAAGCATATGCAGAAGCAAGAGTGGCACGTAAGTATGCTTTTGTGTGTGAAAAACATGTTTATCAATATGATGAAAAAGAAGAGAATGAAGAGGAGATTGCAAAGGATTTTGTGCAGCATTTTGTGCAGAGATTTGGAACCAGCAATATGGAAAAAGGAATCCAGGAACTCAAAAATCTTTATTTTAAGAGCAGAATGGGTAAGGTGGATGCAGAGAAATTGTTGGATGTTACCATACAAATCTGGCAGAGTTTGTATGATACCTATCGAAATATTATGGATATGGATATTGCCAGTTATTCGGTGTATAAACAGCCTTTAGGGTATGACAATGCTACAGAGTATCTGGAAGATTTTTCAGAATGGTTAGAACAATTGAAACATATGATGGACACAGAATTTGATGACTATCGCAACAAAGAAAAAATCAATCAGGCGATTTCGTATGTTAGTGAGAATTACAGTAAGAACCTGAATATGGCTATGGTGTCGAATCATGTATCCATGAATTACTCCCTCTTTTCTGTTACCTTTAAGCAATATACGGGACAGAATTTTGTAAATTATTTAAAAAATATCCGTCTGAGTAAAGCAAAGGAATTATTGGAGAATACGGAATTGAAGATTATTGAGATCAGCCAGATGGTGGGATATGATAATGAGAAACATTTTATGAAACTATTTAAAACGACATATGGGGTATCGCCAACAGAATATCGAAAAAATATTCAGATTGGGAAAGGGAATATCAATAGCACAAAGTAGGTGCTATTGATATTTTTATGGTAGTATAAGTTCAATAAGTGACAGCGAGTGTGCAAGGCGTATTATTTGTTCGGCATATGCGAAAAGGATGGAAGTATTATGTAGGAACTATGAACGTGCATTATTGAGTTGGCAGAATGAGAGGAGGAAAATTCTATTATTATGGGTAAAAAAATATGTATTTAAATAAAAAATATTTTATTAGTGGATGATGTGTGTTATTTTAAAAAAATAAAAAGAAGTTTATTGACTGCAAAAATTAAAACGTTTTAAGAAGGAGAAAGAAGTATGAGAAAAAAACGATTTTTAGCAGCGTGTTTAGCCGCTAGTATGGTGTTTAATTTAACGTTAAACGATATGACTGTATTGGCAGCAAGGGAGAACGTCACACCTGGGGAGTATATAATTTCAAAAAACTGTCCAGTGTATGCCAGTAGTGCCAAACAGGATGGAAGCTATGCGGTAGACGGTGATGAGACAACTCGTTGGGAAAGTGATTTTACGGATAACGAGTGGATTTATGTGGATCTGGGAAAAGAATGTCAGATCACGGGTTTACGGTTGTTGTGGGAAGGTGCTTATGCAAAGGAATACTCGATTGAAGTTTCTAATGATGAAATGAATTGGAAACTATTGCAGGATGTGAAGGATAGTAACGGTGGAGAGGATACCTTTGATCTGGAAGCAGAAGCACGATATGTACGTATTTCATGTCACAAACGGGCTATGGAGCAGTACGGTAATTCGTTATTTGAATTACAGGTGTTTGGTTTGGATGGAATAGTTCAACCGGATCCGGATTATGGGACGAATCTTGCATTGAATAAGACGATAGAGGCATCCTCTATTGATGATGCATGGTGGGTGAAGTCTGATCAGGATGTTTGGGCAGACAATGCAGTGGATGGTAATGCATCTACTTCATGGCATTCCAGACATGAGAATAACCAATGGGTAGTATTGGATTTAGGACAGTCTTATAATATTGGAAGAGTTTTGATTGACTGGGGCGGTGATATGGCACAGTCCTTTGATGTTCAGGTATCTGATAACAAAAAGGATTGGACAACGGTTTACCGGGAATTGAATAATCATCCAGGTGATGCCAATATTGGCGGATTGGATGTGAATGGAAGATATGTAAAGCTGAATCTTTACGGAGGCTATACCGGACTTTGGATCAACGGATTTTCAATTAATGAGCTTTCTGTTTATGAGCGGCAGGCAGGCGATACGAAAAAGACATATCCGATTCAGGAGCTTACAACGGCAACGACAATAGAGGTTCCGGGAAGTGATGCAACTTATATGGAGGGTGAGCTGAATTATTTAAGAGCAAAGACTCCATATTATAAAGAGGATGATCTGACTGCTCCGCTAGCCTCAAATGACTGGTGGCAGTCTGCATTGATCAATGAATTGGGGAATATGCTGGTAGCTGTTCCATTGAAGGCAAAGAATACAAAGACGGGTGTCGGAATCCTGACAATGACGGATGGCTGGTTGTCAACAGATGATACTTATCAGCAGGGAGATTTGTTCTCTACACGGGCAGAATCACAGATTGATCTGTATGTTGGGGTAGAACCGATGAATACAACACAGGTGTATGATAAGGTGGCCGGTTATGGAGATTATCATGTGACTACGAATCTCTATGATGCAAAAGGATTAAGTATGACGACGACCTTTGTAAAAGGTTCTCCGTATATTTATACAGAGGTTCCACAGGATCGGGATATGGTGATCAATGCAAACTATATCACGAAAATCGTCAATGACAAAGGAAATGATATTCTTCAGGCAAATGGAGATATCTATACAGGAGATCACATTGCGATTGAGATTACGGATGCTGACAATAAGGAAAAGACAAAAACATCTAAGAACTATTATTGTATCAATGTTCCGGAAGGGACGACTTTTAAGAAGGTTGGAAACAAGCTGAAATTGGCAATAAATGGAGAAAAATATATGTCCGTAGCAACAATGCCGGATCTGAAAGCTGGTACGATTGATGAATATTATCAGCATGGTTATGCATTTGTTACAGGAACGAAAGCAACATATGAATTTAACGAGGATACGAATGTAATCACTACTTATTATACGGTGACAACGGATTTGAAACGTGAAGGGTTTAGTGATCAGACATTTCAGTATCTGATGCCTCATCAGTGGAAGAAATCAGATGAGCATAAAGATGATCCGGTTATATGTACCTCTGCAAGAGGTGATATGAAGCGTCATATCGGAAATATATTTAGCACGAAGGATTATTTCTATGGAATCGTTCCGCAGTTTACGACACCGCAAAATGATGAGTACAGCAATGAAGCAATGCTTTCTTATCTGGCAGGTTTGGATAAGAGCACAAGTGGTGATTATGCAAGTCTGGTGGGTACGGATGCATATTGGCAAGGTAAGAATCTTCAACCGTTGGCAATGGGAGTGATTGCTGCAGACCAGATTGGACAGCTTGAGTATAGAGATGAGTTTCTGAGCCGATTGCGTTACATTTTAGAGGATTGGATGACGTATTCGGGTTCTGGTGATAATACGGCTTTCTACTATGACCAGAACTGGGGAACGCTTTATTATAAGGATAGTGAATTTGGTGCGAATGCCGGAATCAGTGACCACCATTTTACTTATGGATATATGATATTCTCTATGACGGTATTGGCAGCTTACGACGATGATTTTTATGAGAAATATAAGAATATGATTGATTTAATCGTTCGGGATTATGCGAGTCCGTATGATGATGACTCTATGTTCTGTCGTTTCCGAAGCTTTGACCCATATGAAGGACATTCATGGGCAGGTGGATATGCGGATAATGATGATGGAAATAATCAGGAGGCAGCAGGAGAGTCACTGTTCGGATGGGTTGGCGAATATCTGTGGGGTGTTCGTTCCGGAAATAAAGATTTCAGAGATGCTGCAATCTATGGTTTTACAACAGAGATGAATGCAATCAAGAATTATTGGTTTAATTATGATGGAGATAA
The DNA here is from genome assembly GCA_905236365.1 of uncultured Lachnospiraceae bacterium. GTDB lineage: Bacteria > Bacillota > Clostridia > Lachnospirales > Lachnospiraceae > CAG-590. Next base: position 2,119 of record CAJOPP010000011.1, on the reverse strand, counting down.
CTGGGTAGATGGATACCCGACTACAATTACTGGACAGGTATATGGTGCAAATTATTTCTATGGAACATTCTTTGATGGTAATCCGACCAGTGTATTTGGTATTCATTGGTGTCCGGTTTCCGAATACTTGACGTATTATGGCATGGAGCAGGATGCGATCCGGAACATGTACGAGGGATTATTAAAAGATATTAAGGGACAACAGGAAAAAAGAGAGAAATCGATGGCAGAAAGAGGTCTGCAGGAGGGGGATAAGGATGCACCTGCAAAAGTGAAGACGACTGCCTCAGACTGGCAACATTTGTTCTATCCTCTTTTGTCACAGTATGATCCGGATGAGGCACTTGCCGAATTGGAGATATTGGAGAAAAGTGAGTATACATTCAGCGAGATTGAGGGATTTAACAGTTATTGGTTCATGCAGAACATGAAGGATCTGGGTGTGCGAACCGATGAAATCTATGCAGCAGGTGGAGTATCGGCTACAGTATATAAGAACCGTGATGGAAAGACTTACCAGGCAATTGTATGGAATCCATCAAAGAAGCCTTTGGAAGTAACCTTTAAGAACAAAGCGAATGAGATTGTAGGCTCTGCCACGGTTGCAGGAGGTGCATTGGTTCGTTTAGATCCGATGGTTTCCGGACAGGCGCAGGCAGCAACGGCAACATTTTCCGTAGATTCTGGTGTATATGATACTGCACAATTTGTAAAGATTTCAAGTAAGACGGATGGTGCAGAGATTCACTATACAACAGATGGTAGTGTTCCGACAATTGACTCACCGGTATATAGTGAAAGAATTCCGGTAACAGCAGATACAACGATCAAGGCATTAGTTACAAAGGCTGGTTATATTGATTCAGCAATCAGTTCTGTCAATATTAAGATGGTACAGAATGCTGATACGACAGGTGTAAACATTGCAAAAGGAAAGACTGCGACCGCATCTAGTGAAAATGGAACAGATGTGGCAGGAAATGCAGTAGATGGAGATGCAGATACACGCTGGCAGGCAGCACAGGATGATAACGGTGAATATATTACAGTTGATTTAGGGGAAGTTCATACGATCAACAAGGTAAAATTAAGCTGGGAACCTTCCTATGCAAGTCAGTATGAGATTCAGGTATCCACAGATGATAAGAATTATGATACAGTTGTGGTAAAGAAAAACAGCATTGGAAAATATGAGACGGTTCCGTTTGATTTAGTAAATGCAAGATATGTGAGAATAAAATGTATTGAGCGAGCAATGGCTTATGGTGTTTCACTTTATGAAATTGGTGTCTATGAAGCAAATCAGGTGGAAACACCACAATTTGAACAGAAATCAGGAACGTATGATGGAAATACCGTTATTAATATTGCGAGTGCAACACCGGGGGCGGTTATCCGTTATACAACAGATGGTTCAGAGCCGAATGAGAATTCTACGCTTTACATGCCGGGATTTTCAATAGGAGAGAACATGACAATCAAGGCACGTGCATTTAAAACAGGGATGACCCCGTCAGGCGTGGCAACGGAGACGTATGAGATCAATAATGGAACACCTGTAGATTATACAGAGGATTACTACGATGAGAACAATGAATACTATGTGAAGTCTGAACAGCAGACTGTTGAAGAAGAGGAATTGGCTGGGCAGACCGGCGGAGTGACGACAGACAGTTCTCCGACCGCATATTTGACGGATCCGGATGTAAATCTGGCATATAAGGCGAACGTAGTAGTTTCTTCTACTGCTGAGCATGAAGCGAAGAATATTACAGATGGTAATATTAACACGCCTTTTGCAACAAATTTTGATGAGATGGATGGTTGGGTGTATATTGATTTCGGTGAAGAAAAGACATTTGATATTGTAGATATTTATTGGGCTGCTGCTACGACAAATAATACATATAAGCTTCAGACCTCTAATGATGCTAAGGCATGGACAGATGTTTATAATCATGAGAAATCTGACACTGCACATGATTTTATCAAGTTAAATCAGCCGGTTACAGCTCGTTATGTGAAGATGCAGGGAATTAATTGTCCTCAGTATGGATATAACTTACGAGAAATCGGAGTTTGTTTGGATGTAGAGGCAGATCAGGTACAGTTAAGTCAG
>CAJOPP010000010.1 GCA_905236365.1 uncultured Lachnospiraceae bacterium | reverse complement strand
TGCAGATAGCCCTACATGGTAAAACATATAACATATCCGGCAACTGTGTATTGGCAAATTCTTAAGTAAATGACATTGGTTCAGACGCACGTCACCGAGTGTGGTATATGTTGTATATGATTTCGTTTTGGGTTATACTATAGAAAAGTATTGTCAATATCATTGTATGAGGGACAACGATTGTTCCTCATATTTTATAATGAAGAAATTGAGGTGATAGCAAGATATGAAATTTAAAATATCATTTAATGCACCGGTTGTGTTATCCTTTGTGATTATTTGTTTTCTTGCAATGCTGGCAAATTACATAACCGGTGGGGTAAGTAATGAATTGTTGTTTATGACCTGTCATACGTCCTTATCTTCGCCGATGACATATGTGCGTTTTTTTACCCATGTGTTTGGGCATAGCGGCTGGGAACATTTTATAGGCAATGCGGCCTATCTATTGCTTCTCGGACCGATGCTGGAAGAAAAATATGGTTCCGGAAAGATTGTTGAGATTATCCTGATCACTGCCTTTGCAACGGCACTTGTCAATTATCTCTTTTTCTGGAATGTGGCATTGTGTGGAGCAAGCGGAGTTTGCTTTGCGTTTATTCTGCTTACATCTTTTACAGGATTTAAGGATGGAGAGATACCGGTTACGTTTATACTCGTGGCAATTATATTTATCGGACAGGAAATGATTCAGGGAATAACAGTACAAGATGATGTCTCAAATATATCTCACATTGTTGGTGGAATTGTCGGAGCAGTCATCGGATATCGATTAAATAAGAAAAAATGAACGTAAATTCTGCCTGAAAACAAAAATTATGTAAGGAAAAATGGTTCGAAAAAAGTGTATGTGAAACCTGATGTGTTTTGAAAGAAATAGTAAAAATGGCGAGGAATAAGAAATATAAAGCTTTTTGGATGAAAAATGAATGTAAATATGCATGGAAAAATGTGAACTTGTTTATGATGGATAAAAGCTATATAGCGAAAAAGACATACGATTAGAGTGGGTGCAGCTTATGCATTGGAACGGCGTGAAATAGAAGATTTGTTATTCGTAGTCATGACAGGAGACCGGGAAAATGACTTAATATCATACAATTAATATGGGAAAATTGAAATATGTAACAAATGACGAAAAATACAAACGAAATGGTAACAAAATTATGCAAAAATACGTATTTGCTTCGTGAAAGTGATGAATTTGTATGTATATTTTTGATAATTCATTTTTGAATGACACGTTGTTTTTTGAAATGAAATTTAGTATAATATTTCTATGAGGAGTTGGATTCGCATGTTGGGAAACATGTGAACGGATAACATGTTTTGTGAATCAGTGAAGAGGTACGGGGAATATGGGGCGATTTTTGATAGTTTCCAAGGCAGAACGGTTAGACGAACACCGCAAAATTGCGGAAGAATATGGCGTTGGATTTGAAATCAATGATTTTTATGATCCTGATATTTTGGATGATCAGGAAAAGCAGCAAAGCTTGATTGAACAATATCGTGAGACTGGACTGCTGGCTGACAGCACTATGCATGGTGCATTTTTTGATGTTGTGGTCTTTAGTCAGGATGAAAAGATTCGGAGGGTTTCGGAACTTCGGATGGAACAGAGTATGGAGATTGCAAGAAAGCTGGGGGTAAAAGGAGTGGTGTTCCATACCAATTGCAATCCGATGCTGTCTGCGGTTGAGTACGACCAGCACATGATTGAACTGACATGTTTATTTTTAGAACGATTGTTAAAACGTTATAGCGATATCCAGATTTATATGGAGAATATGTTTGATGCCGATCCGGAAGTCCTTTTGAAAATTTCAGAAAGGATGCATTTGTTTGAAAATTACGGGGTGTGTCTTGACTATGCACATGCAAGTATTTCAAAGACAGAGGTGGGTGTGTGGGTGGAAAAGTTGGCCCCCTATGTGAAGCATTTACATATCAATGACAATGACTTAAAAAAGGATTTGCATTTAGCGGTAGGAACCGGGCAGATCGATTGGCGGCAATTTGTAGAATATTATAAAAACTATTTTACAGAATGCAGTGTGTTGATCGAGACGAATATGCCGGATTTGCAGAGAGCCTCATTGGAATTTCTGAAGCAGAATTTTGATGGATTGATTGATGGGATGTAAATATGCAAATAAGGAGGGTGCGGAATTGGAGAAGAAAGTGTTGCAAGCGGAAGAACTTTTGGAACAGATTTTCTATTATATGGGACAATTGGTAAACGAAAAGGATTTCTCAGCTTCTATGCTGTTGTTGACAGATCTGGGAAGAGTTCTGGTGAATTCAGAACGTGCATCTTTTTGGTATTGGGATACTCGTAAGAAACAGTATTGGACATTGGCAGCTCTGGATAGTCAGCGGATTATCGTTCCGGAGGGGACTGGAATTGTTGGAGCATCCATTCAGAATAATGAGACCATCACGATCAATAATCCCTATGAGGATCCGAGATTTAATCCGCAAGTGGACAAGGAGACAGGATATGTCACCAAGTCAATTCTTTGTATGCCGGTGACAAATACAGCCGGTAAAGTGATTGGAGCTTATCAGGCGATCAACAAGCTGGATGATGAAGGCGAGAGTGCATTTGATGAGAGGGATGTCAGGCGAATGGCACTGGCTGCTATGTATTGTGGAAAGAACCTGGAATCGCAATTATTGTATCAGGAAGCACACATGGATCAGCTGACAGGATTGAAAAACCGCAGAGGATTTTATGAATACTATGAAGATGTGATTGAACCGGGATTGCAGGAACATATCTTTTCTGTTGTTATGTGTGATATTGATCATTTTAAGAATGTGAATGATACTTATGGACATAATGCTGGAGATGTTGTTCTGGTTCATATATCAAGTATGTTGCAGGAGGCAATGCAGGAGAAAGGAGCTGTGGTTCGCTGGGGAGGTGAAGAATTTATCATGTTGTTGCCGGATCAGACATTGAAACAGGCAGCAGGATTTGCGGAATTATTGAGAAAGAAGGTGGAAGCATCTATCTGTACTTTTGAAGATTTGAGCCTGAAGGTGACCATGTCGTTTGGCGTTAATGAGTTGAGCCGCGATAAATCTTCTGATGAGAATATTAAAGAAGTAGATGAAAAGTTGTACAGAGCAAAGACAACAGGGCGAAATAAAGTTGTGGCGTAGGTGATCTTATTATAGAAGAGAGACTGCTGTAAAAACGGCTTCCGTGATTGGAAAATGGAGAATAATCCCGGAAGGAAGCGGAAAGCTGTTGCATTTTTTTCTTGTTCTGAGGGCTGGAAACAGAATGGGAATTGGAATAGGAGGGAAAAGAGGTGACAACAGAGAAATATGTTTTTATCAGTTATAGTTCAAAAGACAGAAAAATCGTGAACGAAATATTGCAGATATTAGAAGGGATGGGAATTTCCTATTGGAAAGCACCGGAGATGATTCCTGCAGGGTCCAATTATGCACGGGAGATTCCAAGGGCAATTCAGGCATGTGAGATTTTTCTGTTATTTTTATCTGCGTCTTCCCAACAATCCATCTGGGTGGAAAAAGAGGTGGATAGTGCAGTGCGCCATCGGAGAACATTGATTCCGATTCAAATCGATGATGCACCGCTGAGTGAAATGTTTTTGTTTTATTTAAATAATGTACAAATGATTTCATATTCGGAAAGTCCGAAAGATGCTATAGCAGAACTAAAGAGTCAGCTTCGACAATTGGTGTCGTGTCAGAAAAGTGGGACAGGAACGGAGCAAACTTCTTATTTTCAACGGGATGATCAAAGGCAGACCAATGCATCTGGAAAGCAGAGGCAGTCGGACGATTCGAAAGAAATCGATAGGAAAAGTGTAGAAAAACTTCCGGCAGTATGGAAAGAAACACAGGTTTTATCCGGTAAGAAAGTGTCAGAAGCAGAAAATGTCTTATCAGAAAAGTCACAGAAAAAACTGGGCAATCTGAATTCGAAGAATAGAGCAAAAGGAAGAAGTGGAAGGCTGAATGCACTGTCAATGAATCGGGTTCCTGTTGAGTGTCGCTATTGTGGGGACAAAGGTTTACAGCAACTTGCTCTCGGTCTCTACCGCTGCAAACACTGCGGAGGAGATAATTATGACGATTTTCAGACTGTTCGCAATTATTTAGAACAGCATGGACCAAGTTCTGCTGTTTTGATCGAAAAAGAGACCGGAGTTCCGCGGAATGTGATAGAATATTTTTTTGAACAGGAATATCTGGAGATACCGAGTCTTTCTGATGTGCGTTTGTCATGCAGAAGGTGCGGAGGACCAATAAGAACCGGTAGCTTATGCGAGGATTGTAAATCTGGTATGAAGGAACAGCGGGACACAGTAAAAGGTGGAAGGATGCAGGGGGAGTGGTTTACTAAGAAATGGTAGCAGGATGGGTGTGGATTCGAAGTTGGGATTGGAGGAGCTGGTAATATGAAAAAAGTAATCTGGGTGATGGGAAGTGACCGGAAGCAGATGATAGAAGCACAAAGACAGATTAATTCTTCCGGAAGCATGCGTGCCTTGTGCCTGCTTTCCTTTGAGGCATTGCAACGAGCAGTTGTGACCAACAGGGAGGAAGAAACAGCAGGAAGCAGTACGCCTTCCTTGATTATTCTGGATTATGAGATGGCGGAAAAAGAAGGCTTTGAATCCTTATCATTTCTGAAAAAACAGCGGGAGCTAGCAGGAGTTCCCCTGTTTTTTATCGTAGAAAGGCGAAGTGAAGAACTCGATGAAGAGTGCTATGCAAAGGGGGCTATGGTTATTCTTCATAAGTCATTTTCAAAATCAGAAATTTTGCGGATTGAAAACACTGCATGGCAATACGAGAATATCAAAAATTATGAGAAAATGTTACAAAAGCAGGCGACGGATTTAAAGGCGGCCAAAGAAATTATGAGACTGAATCAACAACTGAAAACGAGAAATGATTTGTTATATCAGATTTTCGGAAGATATTTTTCGGATGAAGTGGTAGAAGTGATTTTGGAACATCCTCAGGGTGCAGCAATTGGCGGTGAAAAAAGAGAAGTAACAGTTATGATGTCAGATCTTAGAGGATTTACATCTCTTTCTGAGGAGTTGGAACCGGAAGCGGTAACGGCACTCCTCAATTTTTATTTTGGAAAAATGTTAGAAGCTATTTCCTATTATCATGGAACAGTGATTGAGTTTTTGGGTGATGGAGTTTTGGCAGTGTTTGGTGCACCTCTTTCGTCTGAACGGCAGACTGCAGATGCCATAGCAGCGGCAATTTCCATGCAAAACGCTATGGAAGAAGTTGCAGACTACTGTAAACAGCATGAATATCCAATCTTGGAAATGGGAATTGGTATCCATAGAGGAGAAGCGTTTATTGGAAATGTGGGATCTGAGAAGATGATGCGGTATAACGTAATTGGAAAAGTAGTGAATGAATGTTCCAGAATTGAGAGTTACAGTGTAGGAGGACAGGTGTTGGTTTCTGAAGAAACTGTTGAGAAAGCGGATTGTTCTGTCGAAATAGCCAATCAGCTGAATATTGTTGCAAAAGGTTTAAAAAAACCTTTGCCAATTTGTGAAGTGATTGGGATTGGAGGAGACTATCGATGCAGCATAAAAAAAGAAGAAACTGATATTCTTTGTCAGGTGGAACAGCACATTTATTTTCAAATGTATCCGTTAGAGGGCAAAAAGATTACGGGCGCATTTGTGTTGACACGGTTAAAACAGTGTTCTGACAAGCGGGCAGTGGTTAAAGTAGAAACGTCACAATCTTTAGAAAAAGATGGTGGTTTGTTGGAAAGGAGACTTCCGGACGTATATTCAGATGTGGAAATATTGGCGTTTGGAGAAGGAGAACAGGAATTCTTTCGGGGCGTGTATGCGAAAGTGGTAGAAAGAAATGGTTTGGTATTTGTATTACGGTTTACCCATGTTAATCAGGCATTTCGGAAATTTTCTGACTTATTTTTCACAAACAGAAAGAAGTGAAGGAAGATAGTTTTGAGATTGGTTTTGGTGGCTGCCACATATTATAGCAGGGAGGGGAGTTATGGGAAAATATGAATTTGATATTATAGATGGAATAGATGGATTATCAGACGGGAAACCCTGCTTTCGCTATACAAAGGAGGATTTTGTGATTGCGGAAATTTCTGCGGTGTCCTGGGAGAGGGCTTCCCAACAGGGGACGCATGAGGTGGAGGAGGGATATAAGCTGCTTCAGCTTATGGATTGTCATTTCCTTTTGCTGATCTGGACTCAACAGGAAGAGATTCAACTGATATTTTTTAGTGACAACAGAAGGGTGAGAGCGTTGGAATTTTTGGATGCAATGCTTTCGGAGTATGGATTAGTAAAAGGCGGAGTGTTCTGTGCAAAAGCACAAATCTCTTCAGCAATTTTGCAAGTGCAGATGTCGGGGATGGACTTGAATGATAAAATGGATTATTTTCTGAAAATGGGTTCTGCATATTTTGAGGAAACAGATTGGATTGATGCGGTGCAATATGCAAAAGAGCACAAAAAGGAGATTTTAAGTTTTCATCGATATAGAAAGAAACGGAAGGCATGGGCGTATGTCAAAACGACAGATGTTGTGGAAAAGGGACAGCAGATTTGGATCAAATCTCTGGAAAATGAATCAGGAATGAAGATTACGGCAGCGGATGATATGTACATTATGATAGGATGTCGTGGCGAGATTTATTTTATTAAAAAAGAGGTATTTGAAAGAACTTATGAGAAGACAGAAGAGCCGCTTGATATCTTCGGACAGATGTTAGAGTTTCTGCCGGAAATCGAAACAGTGCCAAAGGGAGGTTATATCAGTATAGATGAAATTGCACATCTTTGCTATCCTCTGCAGGGAAATGGAATTTATGCTTGCCCGATTGATAAACGGACAAAAATATTTCCGGCTGATGGCAGTATGGAATATTTCTTAGGAAGACCGGGGGACTATATGGCGATCAGAGTAGATGATCTGAGTGATATCTACATTATTCAGAGGGAGATTTTTGGACAGACTTATGAAATTGCAGAATAAATTCCTGTTCGGTTCCGAAATAGCTGCCACTGTTGTAGGTTGTATAATCTCAGGTGAGTGAACGGTAACCAAGAATGTGTTACTGTTCAGACGTATGTCACCGAATGAACGGACAGAGTTATTTCATTTATAATAATCAAACAGAATAGAATCTATTAGGAGATGATCGAGTAGGAGAGGGATCCTTTAAGTCCCTCTCTTGCTCGATTTAAAAGTAGGAGGATAGAATGGCGATTCTGACAGAAAAATCCATAAAAAATACATGCACATACGGTTCGACTTATACGAGAGGAAATCAGTTGTTTATGAATGATGCGGTACAGTCTCTTCTTGCAAAAAAGACTTCGGATCATGAAATTACTTTGCTGGGAATGGTAGAGGGATCAGGTATCAATGAGTATAATACCAAGGTGAAGCTCCGGTGGAATGTTGGGGATACCCATGCTCAAATATGGAAAGGCGATTGTGAATGTCCGGCTTATGCGGAGTATGGCGGATTTTGTAAACATTTGGTGGCAACACTGATAGAAGCAAATTTTAATTTGGAAGAGGGACAACTGAATACTTTGATCAAAACAGGAAAAATTGGAGATTCTTTTGATGTCCTGGAGTATGATGAGTGGGAAGATTCTGAAACCTTTGAAGGGGATGAAAATCCGGACGGAAAGATAGCAGAAAACAAAGTGATTTCAAAAGGGAAGGACTATTTGGATGATTTGGATCATAGTACTATGATTCAACGTGGTGTTTCGATTTCAACGACTTCAAACATGCCTTCTTCTGCTCCTGCTACCGCATCAGGAAGAACATTTTCTTATTCCGGAAGCATTTCGAAGGCTGAAAGCTCAAAGGAGTTGTTAGACGCCATATCCGGGGTTGTATTGCAGCAACGTAATCAATTTTGCCAGGAGCTGAGTGGAGGTGACGTGTCTCTTGAAGTGACTCTTTTTCTTGAAGCGAATCAGGAGAGGATAGAGCTTCGGATTGGAAAAAAACAGATGTATGTGGTCAAGGATATTGAACTGTTGGTAGAGAATATACGGCGACAGAATTATGTAAAATATGGAAAAAACCTGGAATTTGTTCATACCCAGAGTGCATTTACTAAAGAATCTTTGGAAATTGTATCTTTTTTACTGGATGCACCATTTCGAAAGAAAAGCTATTCTTATTGGATACAATCCGGAGATAAGCGTTCACTGGACTTGAATGCAGGAATGTTAGAGGAATTATTACAGATTTTTGAAGGCAGATCCTTATGGGTTAAGACGGGAATGAATATAGAGAAAGAATTGACGCCGGTTAAATGGGAGAATCCCGTGCTTCCGCTTTTTATCAATGGCGTGAAACAGGGAAAAGAGGTCGAGATTCAATTTCCGGAGATTCTTTTGCTGGAAGGAGTGCATGGATTTGCTATTTGGTGGGAAGACTGTATTTATTTATGCAGTGAGGATTACTGCAGAGAGATGAAGGAAATTGTAAAGCTGATGGCTGTCAATAAGCCGAGAGCAGAACGGCAGGAACACCACTATTATAGCTTTTATCGTACACTATTGCCGCTTCATTTATGTGAATCCGATTATGCATCTTTTTGTGCCACTCTTCTTCCGGTTTTGGAAAAATATATGGATGTACAGATTGTACAGATGGATTTCACCAGATATCAGATTGAAGAAGGAAAATATGAGTTATATCTGGATATTACAAAGAACGGAGAGGTTACATGCCGGGCAGAAGCAATATATGGAGAACGGCACCATAATCTGATTAAAGTCGCTTCTCTTGAAGAGACATATCGTGACGTGCGTACTGAATATGAGCTTCGAACACTGTTAGAACAGTATTTTCCGGAAAAATCAAAAGAACAGGAGTACTACCTTCTGAAAAATGATGACGATCGATTAGCAGCATTGGTGGAAAATGGAGTCGGTGATCTTCGGAATTTTGCAGAGGTGTTTGTATCAGAGGCCTTTAAGAAGATTCGAATTGCAACATCGGCAACCGTTATCACAGGGTTATCTATCAAAGGAAATCTTTTGAACGTGACATGGAATGTGGAAGGAATGTCAAAAGAGGAACTTTATGACATTTTAGGAGCCTATAAGAGAAAACGTAAATATTTTCGTTTGAAAAATGGAGAGTTGTTGAATTTGTCGGAGAGTGGACTGTCTGTACTTTCGGATATGCAAAATGATCTGCATCTGTCAAAAGCACAGTTAAAGGCAGGAATGGCAGAACTTCCGATTTACCGCTCTCTGTATCTGAATGCATTGATGAAAGAGAATGCGGATAGGATTATAGTGACAAGAAATGCAATGTTTGAAAAATTCATCTGCGAATTTGAGGAGGGAAAAACAAAAGAATATGAGATGCCGCAAGGAATACAGGCGACACTTCGGGAATATCAGATGACAGGATACCGTTGGGCATGTTCCTTAAGCCAAATGGGATTTGGCGGAATTCTTGCAGATGATATGGGTCTTGGCAAAACTTTGCAGATGATCACCTATCTTTGTTCTGTGAAGGGCATGACGCATCTGGTTGTATGTCCGGCCTCACTGGTATACAACTGGGAGGCAGAATTTCAAAAATTTGCCCCGGATGTACGGACATGTGTGGTGGCGGGAAATGCAGAGGATCGGAAAAGGTTATTAGAGGAGTGGCGGTATTATGATGTTTTGATCACGTCCTACGATTTGCTCAAAAGAGATATCGATTGTTATATGGGCAAACATTTTGGGTGTGAGATTATTGATGAAGCACAGTATATTAAAAATCCTGCAACGCAGGCTTCTAAGGCTGTAAAGTCCATTGACAGCAGGACACGTTTTGCTTTGACGGGAACCCCGATTGAGAATCGGATGAGTGAATTGTGGAGTATTTTTGAATATTTGATGCCGGGTTATCTGTATAGCTACAAATATTTTAAAGAGAATTTTGAGGAGCAGATTTTACAGGAGACGGAAGAAGAACATAATGCCCTGAATCGATTACATACGATGATTTCTCCGTTTCTGCTAAGAAGGTTAAAAGGGGATGTGTTAAAAGATCTTCCGGATAAGATAGAAGAAGTAGTTTATACGAGATTTGACAAAGAACAGGAAAAACTTTACAAAGCGACCGAAAAGAAAATTGTGGACAGTCTCAAGCAAAAATCAGGAAAAGAGGTTGAGGAAAGTAAACTTCAGATTTTGGCAGAACTTACCAAGTTGCGGCAAATTTGTTGTGATCCTGCACTTTTGTATGAAAATTGCAAGGCGGATTCTGCAAAACTGGCTACCTGCATGGAAGTGGTGAAAAATGCAGTGGAGGGTGGACACCGTATTTTACTGTTTTCACAGTTCACGTCTATGCTGGATATTATAGAAAAAGAATTAAAGAAAGAAAAAATATCTTATTTTATCCTGACGGGGAGTACAAGTAAAGCTAAACGCAGGGATCTGGTGGAACAATTTCAAAGTGGTAGGGCAGATGTCTTTTTAATATCGTTAAAAGCAGGTGGGACAGGTCTCAATCTGACGGCAGCAGATATGGTAATCCATTATGATCCGTGGTGGAATGTGGCAGCCCAGAATCAGGCAACAGATCGTACACACCGGATTGGGCAGAAAAAGAATGTGACGGTCATGAAACTGATTGCAAAGGATACGATAGAAGAACGTATTCTGAAATTGCAGGAAAAGAAGCAGGATCTGGCAGATAAGATCATGTCTGCAGAGGGTGTGTCCTTATCTGCACTGTCCAGGGATGAATTATTGGGATTGCTGGAACATACGGTTTAGACAGATTTGGAAGTATAGTGACAGTGGCTTACTTGTTCGCCGGTAAACGGCCACCCCCCCCTGGGCCTGACCAACCACGGAACAGTTACCAACAATTCATAATTCGTAGTTTTTTGCTGACAGATAGCTCAAAATAGTGTATATTAGTAATATGCGTCATGAAACTGGAGATAGTGATGTGGAGAAAATCTTTTTAGATGGCAAGCTTTTTGAGTTTGAACTGGCAGATTCGTTGTCTTAAGAGAGAATGTTGTCAGACGGAATTCAAAAAGCAAGTATGAGTTCTGTGTCATTTTTGCCTGGATTGATGTTGCATGTTGTAATGTTGAATAACGGTGGTGCAGGTATAGGAGCTTGCAACTTCGGTATTTCTGCATAATATGAGTATTCTGATTGGTATATGTCACAATCGTTCTGTTCCTGCAGCAGTCTGTTGAAGGAGGGACTGTTTGGCGTTATTCGACATTCAGTATACTGGAACAAAGAAAGGAGCTATATGAAGATAACAGTAACCAATTACAATGAAAATGTGTACTGGGAAGAAAAAGAAGTGGAGGCCGTAGAAGTCGGGTGCATGAATCTTGTGAATGTTTTTCCTGAGTACAAAAGACAGCAGATGAAGGGATTTGGTGGAGCATTTACAGAGGCATCAGGTTATTGCTACGACAAATTGTCAGAAGAATCCAAAAAAGAATTTTTAAAGGCATATTTTTCAGAAGAGGGATTGAATTATAACATCGGAAGAACGCATATCAATAGCTGTGATTTTGGTCTTGGCAACTATGCTGCGGTTGATCAGTTAGAGGACGGAACACTGACTGAATTTGATCTGACCAGAGCAAATCAGTATGTTCTTCCTTTGATTAACGATGCTTATAAGCTGCGAGGGGAAAAGATGGAAATCTTATTATCCCCGTGGAGTCCTCCGGCATATATGAAAACCAATGGGGAAATGAATAATGGCGGTAAATTGAAACCGGAATATCGCAAGGAATGGGCTTCGTATGTTGCCCGTTATATCAAAGAACTGAAGGCATTAGGACTTAATATTCAATATCTTACAGTTCAGAATGAGCCGGAAGCAGTACAGACATGGGACTCTTGTACATATTCTGCTCAGGAAGAGATGGAATTCGTAAGAGATTATTTGGGACCTGCTTTGACAGAAGCAAAGCTTGATGATGTTAAAATCCTGGTGTGGGATCATAACAAAGAGGCTACCTATGACAGAGCAACCGCAATTCTGGGGGATGCCGATGCCAAGAAGTATATTTATGGTGTAGCATTGCATTGGTATACCGGTGATCATTTTGAGGAATTGCAGATGGTGCGGGAGACATATCCGGAGAAAGAACTTTTCTTTACAGAAGGCTGTGTAGAGTACAGCCGCTTCATGGATTCAAATGAAGTTGCCAAAGCGGAGATGTATGCCCACGATATGCTTGGAAACTTCAAAAATGGAGTCAGTGCATATTTTGACTGGAATCTGTTGCTGGATGCAAAGGGTGGTCCGAATCATGTGGGGAATTTTTGCGCAGCACCGATTATGTCGAAGGAAGAGGAGACTGATTTTGAAAAACGGTTGAGCTATTATTATATAGGGCATTTCAGCCGTTATATCGAAAAAGGTGCTTATGCGATTGCGGTCAGCACATACTGCAGTGAGGTGGAAGCGGTCGGCTTTGTTAATCCGTCTGGAGAAGTGGTCGTTGTATTATTGAACAGACAGGACAAAGATATTGAAGTAACAGTAGGGAACAAAGGAAAAGGGTGTAATTTGGTGATTAAAGCACATTCTATTGCAACAGTACGCTACTAGATAATTAATATTATACAAAATACACAAAAAAACGCTACTTATGCATAAAAAAATCATACCTTTTTAAAAAAAAGAGTATTTTTTACATGGATATGTCCATATATAATAGTTACATAACGAATAAAGAATGCGTTATGCATAAAAAGGAGGAAACAAAATGAGATTTAAAAAGTTAGCAGCAGCTACACTTGCTGGTGTCATGGCAGCTTCTTTAGTAGCTTGTGGTGGCGGAGACAGCAGTAGCTCAAACACAGACAGCAGCACTGATGATAGTGCAGTAGTTGATGATGCAAACACAGATGAAGGAGATGATTCTTCTGATGATTCTTCAGCAACAAGCGGCGAAAAGTTAGTTATCTGGACTTTGGCAGCAGACTTACAGGATATGGCAGCTAAATATCAGGAAGAGACTGGCGTTGAGTGCGAAGTAGTAATCACAGCTCCGGCAGATTACCCGACAAAGGTTGAGACAGCTATCTTGGCAGGAGAGGTTGAGCCGGATATCATCGTTGGTGAGCCTCAGATGTTGGATGCATATTATGATGCAGGTTTATGTGCAGACTTAGATGCTTTGGGTGCTAAGGATCATGAAGGTGAGATTGTTGATTACGTTTGGGAAAAGGGTAAGAGCCCGGATGGTGTTCAGAGAACAGTTTCTTACCAGATTACACCGGCCGGTATCTACTATCGTAGAGATATCGCACAGGAAGTATTCGGAACAGAGGATCCGGAAGAAGTTGGTAAGTTATTTGCTGATTACAGCACAATCCTTGAGACAGCTAAGACTTTGAAGGACAAAGGATACAGAATTTTCGCATCTGACGGAGAGATTGCTTACTTTGCTAATAAGGAAGCATGGGTAGTAGACGATGCGTTGAATGTAGCTCAGTCAAGATATGATTACATGGATCTTTGTGTTGACTTATATCAGGGTGGATATACAGCAAATGCAGCTGCATGGTCATCACCATGGTACACAGCTATGGCTGGCGAGATTCCTGCATATGACACATCTGTTAATGTATGGGATGAGGATGCATTAGCTGAAGCAGCAGAAGGTGCTGAGATGACTCAGGTATTTGCATATGGTCTTCCTTCATGGGGAGTTCTTACTATGAGAGATAACTACAAAGATACAGAAGGTAAGTGGGGTATCTGTGCTGGTCCTTCTTCAGGATTTGGTGGTGGTACTTACATTGGTATCAGTGAGAACAGTGAGAGAAAAGAAGAAGCTTGGAAGTTTATTGAGTGGGTATGCTTTAATCAGGATACATTAGA
>CAJOPP010000009.1 GCA_905236365.1 uncultured Lachnospiraceae bacterium | reverse complement strand
GGGATATGAAGAACCGACCGGACAGGCAAAGATTACGCCTGCATATAATCTTCCGTGTAAATACGTTATTCACACAGTAGGACCTATAGTACAAGGTTCTTTGACAAAAGAGTGTGAAGATCTCCTGATATCATGCTATAGATCATGCCTTAATATTGCTGAAGAGAATGGCGTAAAAAGTATTGCGTTTTGTTGCATTTCTACCGGAGTGTTCATGTTCCCGAATCAAAGAGCAGCGGAAATTGCTGTGGCTACGATTAATAACTGGAAGGCAGAAACCGGAAGTGATATGAAAATAATTTTTAATGTGTATAAAGATATTGATTTAGAAATATATGAGAAGCTCTTGAAATAAGGATAAGTAGGCTGTTGCAACGAAACACTTTCGAAGCAACAGCTATTTTTTATCTTGATATGTAGTCATTGACTACATATAGTATAAACAGATACACGCAATGACTACATAAAGGAAGAATATGAAAAAAGAAACATACAATGTAGAAGGAATTGAAATTGATGTTGAGCACTATGCTGTAGATGACACAGATGCAGAGCGTAAGAAGATGGCACATGCATTTAAAGTGATTAGAGAAGAGTCTGGTATGAATCGTAAGGATTTTTCTGAATGGCTTGGGATTCCTTATAGAACGATGCAGGAATGGGAACTTGGGCGGAGGATGATGCCAGAATATGTACTCAGGCTTATAGCTTATAAGGTAGTGAATGAAAGACAGAAAGGGAATCTTTGAAATTGTACCAGTATCTGCATTGGTATAATTCAACTATTTGTTGTTTGTAAGATGATTTAGGGATTATAAATAAGGAATTGTCTTACAAAGGATACAATGTGGAGTTAAAAGTACCATAAAAAGACCTGTTTTTCCTCAAACGCAGTGATAGTATATTTGTGTCGAACAAAGTCGTGATCATATCGGGAGAACACGGTATTGGATGTTAAGGATTTATCCTTATGCATTTGTTCACTTCAGATAATTATTGTCCTGCAAAATGATAATTAGTTGAAGTGAGAGAATACCCTGCTGATACAAAAATATATTTTTCGTTCAGCCCTGTAAAATAGGCTCTCGGAATCTTGAGCCTACTTTTCAAGATCCATCGGTAAGATGAACCTTGAAAAGTAAATATTATTCAGAACGGAAGGAATATATATACAAATGTGAGAAAATGGCACACTTTAATAGACCATGCGTCAGAAATTAGGCGGATGAACTGCAACAGTAAGATTGTTTTTATCTCCATCCCAAAGACGTGAGAAGAAGTCATAAAATGTACCGATATCCTGAGTGTCACCAATGTGAAAACCGCTGAGAAGAGCATGAAGATGGTTTTCTTTCATATCAGCAACCCAAGTGGTGACGGAGGTGATTTTGAACTCGATGGAAAGCATAGCAGAGCACAGCATGTCGGAAGGAAGTCGCGGGGCAGAGCCGAAGTTAGAGTATCGCTCCTGCATGATCTCATCAATCGGGGAAAATCGAGAGCGTAAAACTTCTCGAGTATCTCCCAAGTCGATGAAGACAGGGATGAAGTAGCGTCTGGATAGTATTTACGAAGTTGCTCCAGAACGTGTTTCTGGTAGGTGGAATGACCGCCGATGTTAACAGGTTTCATAATGTGCACCTCCAATCAAGAGCGAATTTGTATCTTAATTGAAGAGCGTGCCTTAAAAATCTGGTGCATATGGATTTTTAAGGTCGCCGCACATTTGGCTTCACTTATCAAGTACTTTTTCAAAAAAAGATGCCAAACAAGTGGGGGAAAATATAAAAAAGGATTTCAAAAACGTATAATTTATGCGTGTCAGAGATTCCGAGAGTCTATTTGTTTGTGAAGGAGTGACGAATTTCAATAAAGATAATTAAGAAAATAGTTAATTAGGATTTAACTTTATCTATTGTTATGATAAGATAGAAACATGATTATACGCCTGTAACTATGGGTATGATGTGGTCTGCATAGAAGGCAGACATTTATTTGAGGGATTAACTTCTCATAACTTTGAATTATGAGAAGTTGTATGTTAGGAGGGGTCCTATATGATTTTGCCAAAGAATCAGATGTCAGAAGAAGATATAAAGTTTAATTTTATAACTCCGGCAATTGTATCAAAAGGATGGAAAGACAAGCTGACAATGGAGCAGTCAGTCCGGTTTACGGACGGTAAAATCAATTTAAAAGGCAATTTAGTAGCAAGAGAAACACCAAAAAAAGCAGATTATATTTTATACATAAATGCAAATAACCCTATTGCAGTGGTGGAAGCTAAGGATAATAAGCATAGTGTGTCTTTTGGCATGCAACAGGCAAAAACCTACGCAAAAATGATGAATATACCTTTTGCTTATAGTTCAAATGGAGATGCCTTTGAGGAATATGATTTTCTAACCGGAGAAGAATGTAAGATTGATATGGATAAGTTTCCGACACCCGATGATCTATATCGGAGATTTAAGTCGGAATCTAATGAAGGTGAGGGACTTTCTGATAAAGAAGAAATCATAATAAAACAGCCTTATTATTCAGGACAGAATACTAATAATCCACGATACTATCAGCGGAATGCAATTAACATTACATTGGATGCAATAGCGAAGGGACAACAAAGACTTCTTCTTGTTATGGCTACGGGTACAGGGAAGACTTACACTGCATTTCAGATAGTTTATCGGTTATTGAAAAGTGGTATGAAAAAGAAAATCCTGTATCTTGCAGACAGAAATATTCTGGTAGACCAGTCAATACAGCAGGATTTTTCACCGTTAGCAAAAACAATACATAAAATTGACTTTTCTAAAGATGACCTTACAACAATATCGTCTTTTGAGGTGTATTTTTCATTGTATCAGCAGCTTTCAGGCAAAAGTGAGAGCGAAGAAGATAATGAAGATGGAGAAGAGTCAATAGCAAAATTTCAGGCTCTTTTTAATCCTGAGTTTTTTGACTTAGTAATAGTTGATGAATGTCATCGTGGATCTGCAAAAAAAGATAGTAATTGGCGAAGGATACTTGAATATTTTAATAAAGCAACCCAGCTTGGAATGACTGCTACACCGAAAGAGACAAAATATATATCTAACATTGACTATTTTGGAGAACCGATATACACATATAGTCTTAACGAAGGCATTAATGATGGATTTCTTGCACCTTTTAAGGTTATAAATATTGCAACCGATATAGGTGACGGTTGGAGACCTTATAAGGGACAGTGTGATATATATGGTAATGAAATCGAGGACAGAATATATAATAACAGCGATTACGATTACAATATAGTCATTGAGGATAGGATAAACCAAGTTGCTGCTGAAATAACTAATTACTTGAAAAGTACAGACAGAATGCAGAAAACAATTGTATTTTGTGCAACGGAAGATCACGCGGATAGAATGAGGATTGCACTTGCTAATCTGAATAAAGACATGTGTAAGCAAAATTCAGATTATGTTGTACGAATAACCGGAAGCGATACATATGGTAAATCGAAACTGGATTATTTTATTTCTCTCGAAAAATATCCTGTTATTGCTACGACTTCAAAGATGCTTTCTACCGGAGCTGACTGTAAAATGACAAAACTTATAGTGCTCGATCAGACAATCAATTCAATGACAGAGTTTAAACAGATTATAGGTAGAGGGACAAGGATTCGTGAAAAGGATGGAAAGACACATTTTGTTGTGATGGATTTTAGAGGTGTTTCAAGGCTGTTTGCTGATCCTGAATGGGATGGTGATATAGAGCAGGATGACGGTTACAATACTAAAAATCAAGAAAAAGGCATAAAGAGTGGCATAAACGGTGGCGAAAATAGTGACAAGGACTCTGATATGTCTGTAATACTTGAACATGAACAGCCTTACGTGGATGTAAATGGATGTCCGGTAAGAATAATTAACAAAACAGTATCAGTGTATGATACAAATGGTAAATTATTGCGACAGGAAAGCGTTATAGATTATACGAAAAATAATATTCGAGGAGAATATGCTTCTTTAGACAGATTTATAACATATTGGTCTAAGCTCAACAAGAAAGTTGAGATAGTCAATATGATGAAAACAAGAGGTATTGATCTGGAAGCACTTAAAGCAGATCAAGATATGAGTGATGTTGATGATTTTGATTTTATATGTCTGTCGCTTACGATAAAAAACCTTTAACAAGAACTGAGAGAGCAAATAATGTTAAGAAACGGGACTTTTTGAGTAAATATAGTGGTGTTGCCCGTGAGATATTGGAAGCCCTTTTAGAGAAATATAAAGATACCGGAATTTATGAGATAGAGAAAACAGAAGTATTAAAAATTGATCCGTTTCTGAAGTATGGAAAACCTGCAAAGATTGCCTCTTATTTCGGAGGTAAGGCAGGTTATCTTGAAGCCGTTCAAGAGTTAGAGGAAGAATTATATAAAGTGGGGTAATATACAATGAGTAGTTTAACTAATTTTGTTAAAAGACTAAGAGACATAATGAGAAATGATGCCGGAATCAATGGTGATGCACAGCGTATAGAGCAGATTACATGGATGCTGTTTTTGAAAGTATATGATGCAAAAGAACAGGACTGGGAATTTAGTGATGATGATTATGTATCCATTATTCCTGAAAATTGCAGATGGTCTAATTGGGCGCATGATGATAAAACGGGCGATGCAATGACCGGGGATACTTTGCTGGATTTTGTTAATAATACGTTGTTTCCAACACTGAAAGACCTTGAGGTTAATGCAGACACACCGATAAAAAAAGCTATTGTTAAAACAACATTTGAAGATGCTAATCAGTATATGAAAGATGGTGTGTTATTACGACAGGTTATCAATGTAATTGATGAACTGGATTTGGGAGACTATGATGAAATCCATGCATTTGGTGAAATATACGAATCTATATTGAGAGAATTGCAGAGTGCAGGTTCTTCAGGTGAGTTTTATACTCCACGTGCCGTAACGGATTTTATGGCAAAAATGATTCGTCCACAGATAGGTGAGAAAGTTGCCGACTTTGCGTGTGGAACAGGTGGATTCTTAACATCATGGCTTACCGAACTTGAAAAGGAGATAAAAAGCACAGCAGATCAAGAGGCTTATGATAATTCAATCTATGGTGTTGAGAAAAAGCAGTTTCCTTATATGTTATGCATTACAAATATGCTTCTTCACGGTATAGACGTGCCTCAAATATATCATGATAATTCGCTTGCAAAGAAGGTGTTGGATTATTCAGATGATGACAGATTTGATGTTATTCTTATGAATCCTCCCTATGGCGGTAATGAGAAAGCTGATATTAAGAGCAACTTTCCTTCAGATCTCGCAAGCAGCGAAACTGCAGATTTATTTATGTCGGTGATTATGTACAGATTGAAGAAGGGTGGAAGAGCAGCAGTAATCCTTCCGGACGGATTTTTGTTCGGTACTGATAACGCAAAAGTATCTATTAAGAAAAAACTGTTATCAGAGTATAATCTGCATACAGTCATTCGTATGCCACATAGTGTATTTGCACCATATACATCCATTACGACTAATATATTATTCTTTGATAATACAGAAGCGACGAAAGAAACCTGGTTTTACAGATTGGATATGCCTGATGGCTATAAGAATTTTTCAAAGACTAAACCGATGAAGATAGAGCATTTTAATCCGGCAATAGAATGGTGGGCTAATCGGGAAGAAATTACCGTAGATGGTTTTGATAAATCTAAAAAATACACAGTGCAGGAAATCGTGGATAGAAATTATAATATTGATTTATGTGGCTATCCGCATGAAGAGGAAGAGATTTTACCACCAAAGGAATTGATACAACAGTATCAAGAGAAGAGAGCAAGTTTAAATGCAGATATTGATAAGATACTCGGAGAAATAACATCTATTTTAGGAAT
>CAJOPP010000008.1 GCA_905236365.1 uncultured Lachnospiraceae bacterium | reverse complement strand
GTATCCTTTGTTGTACCAATCAGCTTCTTGGCTGCTTTTACGGAAAGACCACGATAAATCTTATATTCTGTGGCATTTTCCACACTATCCCACTCTAACTTCACAGCACTGTCACCATTCTTCTGAATGTTTACAACCGGTGAGTCTAAGAGATAGCGCTGATCCTTCCCTTTTCCGAACAATTCAATCTCATAGATGGAATATCCCCATCCACCGACACGTTCGGTGCCCGTTATACGAACATATTTTGCAGCATATGCACTATCAAAACGAGCAGAAATATCATCTCCACCCTTGCCATCCTCTTTGGTAAATACGGTTGTCCATCTGTTACCATCTAAAGAAGTCTCTACAGTATACTTCTTAGCAGCAGCTCCTTCCCACTTAACACGGAATCCGCCAATGTCTTCCACCTGCTTCAAAGTAATGGTGACACTCTGTGGATCTTCTGCTATTGACTCCCAGCGTGTATTCAGATCTCCATCACCCACTTTTTCTGCCGTATTGGCATCGTTGGCGTCACTGCTTGATTGGAAGGTTGCCCCATCCAACGGAATTTTCTTCAGATCGGACACATCAGATCCGGAAGCATTCTCTCCGGTTCCATCCGGAGGTGTTGTTCCTTCTTTATAAATCCGGAACCAGCTGATTGCCAATTCATCCGTATCTTTTTCTGCTTCAAAGAATACACGAAGATCCTGCTCCCCTGCCGGCAGTGTCACTTTTCCGCTCACTGTATTCCATTTTTCACCTGTCCACTCTTTTCCATTTCCAAATGCAACAGAAGATAATGCACCTTCTTTCAGACTTGTTTTCAGCCCTACCGTTCCACCCGGTGTCTCGCGAATTGACTTGATACGATAATCCACCACATACTCTCCAGCCTCTTCCACATCTACCTTGTACACTAAAGAGTCACCGTCATTCATATAACTGATGATTTTTCCCTCACTCGCATCATCGGTCATGGAACATCCAAAATTTGAAAAATAATCCACTGCCTTGATCATTCCCGGAACGCCCATGACATCCTCATACAGATCAGCAGGCGGCACTTCCTCGTTCGTATAAGTTGCCACTTTCGTCGGATCTACATCGACCAGCAGATTTGCTGCAATCGTAGCCTCACCGGTCTTTCCGTCTTTGTTGCGGAACTCAACTTTAATCTCCTTATTGGATGGATTCCATACCGTCGCTGTGTATTTTCCATCTTTCTTAAATATCTGATAAGAAGTATAGTTGCTTGACCAGATTTCATCTGTCAGCAACCCTTTGGCACTCATGTTCTGAAGATACCAGTAAGAATTTGCTGCCTCGTCCTGTGGAATGTTACCAATGTGACGGCCTTCCGAATCCACTTTATTCCATTCATTATTCCAGATGCGAATCGCTTCCTCCGGATTGGTCTGTGCCAGGAATGGAAGCATAATATGATACCATCCTTCCGGATCCGGATCATCTGCCCTGGCTGTTGTTCGCCATGCCTGATAGCGATCCTGTGCTTCTCTGTATTTCTTATAAATATTCTCCGCATATTCTTTGTTATATCCCATGTAGGACAATGCCGGAGTAACCGGAAGCATATGGATTCCATAAATACTACTTGGGTTTACAGAGAAATAAGTACCGTTGTTATAGGAAAGACCAAATACCATACCGACACAACCTTCGTTGTAGCGATTCATCCAGTTCTCATCATCTACGTCGAACCAGTATTGAAGGATTGCATTTCCTTCGGAAGTCCATCCCCAGATTCCGGCATCTCTGTATTTGTCATTGCCGGTTACCAGTCCCCAAAGGTAAAGACCTGCCCATGCAAAGGTTGCCTCAGAAGCAGACTCCTGATTGTTTCCATCCGGATTGTCCGCATAACCACCTGCCCATGAATGCCCTTCATACGGGTCAAAGTTACGCATAAATGGGAACAGATCATCCTCCTTGTCCGGATTCATGGCATCCCGGATCAACATTTCCAACATATCACCATATTCCTCTACAAAGGTCGGATCATAGCTTGCCAGCACGGCTGCCGGATAAATAAAATATCCCCAGAGGAAATGATGATCTGTCAGGTTCATCGCCATACCAAAATCTCCACCATTTCCATTCAGTGTTCCCCAACTTCCGGAATAGAACATATGATACGGAAAATCATCTTCTCCATCATAACTTAACCAGTTGACCATAATCTTCCGAAGAATTGCAATGAATTGATCTCTCGTCTCATAATCTCCTAACTGTTCCGCAATCAGAATACCCATTGCAATCGGATGGGTCTTCTTCCCCTCCCAGTATGGATCTGCGATCCAGTAGTTATTGACTGTACTTTCCTTGAACATTTCCAGATACTCACGCATCAATTTCTCATCATAGGAACCCGCTGCCTTCGGATTGGAAAATGCAGGAATAATTCCATTGAACTTTAATGCATAACTAAAATCATTTCCTTCATGAATCTTCAATTTACCACGAATGGTATTATACTCATCCTCTGTTAAAGAAGCAGAGGAATGTCTCCACTGATGTGGGAACAGACACATTAAAGTCTCATTTTTAATGCCATTGCCGGTTCTCTTCTGTTCTACTTCACACTGATAATGTGTGGTCATCATTGCAGAATTTTCATCATAATTGTAGTCTACGATCGTATCCGTAACATAAGTATATGCATACTGATACAGATAATTCAAATTGGCATTTCCTGTGATCGCCGCAATCGAAAGATAGTTCTCGCCACTGCCCAGCTCCACCTTCAATTTACTTCCCAAGCGGGTAATCTTTGTTCCTTCCGGTACATAAATACCATAGGAACGTTCCTGATCCCGGTTTTTTCTTCCATTCAGGTCTTCTGCACCCTTTGTGCGATTGCCGACCTTTACACCGATATGGTCTGTGGTAACGGTATCTCCGTCGTTTACCAGAATCTCACTATCATTTTCATCAAAGATCCGGATAAATTTATAGGCAGAAATCTCTACTTCCTCCGGATTGGTAAACGTATTATATACAAAAGGAGATCCTTTGACCAAAGTCGTCTTCATCTTTGGTGTCTCATCATCACTCCACACAAGATCAACCGACCAGTCACCGTTTCGATCCGCTCTGGCTTCCGGTATTCCTTTAATCTCTGAAGTATTGATTGTCAAATCCCAGTCCTCACTACCGGAACCCATGGCACCGCTGGCACCCCACTCCGTACTTGCTGTTACATACGGTTCATCTGCGTAGTACATACCTAATCCGGTATCAAAATACTGTAGTGCATATGGCAAAGTGGCAATCGTGTCGCTCAGCCGCTGATAGACAACGGAAGACCACCAGTCATTGGATATGATCGGTACTGTCATATTCGAAGTAACATACTTTGGTGCTCTTGGCTGTCTTAAATTCACATCATCGATCAGATAGCTTCCTTCGCCAACTTCTACAACCTTTCGCTCCGGAAGATCCGGAACCACCGGATTCGCCTTGGAATCCCCTTCCTGATACGGGAAAATCTTGAATTCTTTCACGGTATAACCGGAACCTCTTCCCATAGCGATTCCCTGCATTCTTACATAGCGTGCATCCTGATACATGCTGATCTCTTCCTTTTCGCCGATTCCCTTAATCTGACGGTATACCGTTGTCCAGTTCTTGCCATCCAGAGAAGTCTGAATATCGTACATTCTACCAAACTCAGCGACCCATTCAATCGAGACTCTTCCGATCTTATAGACTTTCTCCAAATCTACCTGAACCCACTCATCATTTCCTTCCTGTGACTTCCAATAGGTAGAATCTTCCCCATCAAATGCACCTTCGGATTTTCTCATGACCCCCCAGTCATTTACCTCCGTAGAAGCACTGGTTGGGTGTCCCGGGGCAATGTTTTCAGCTGTGGACGGTGGAAGCACAACGCCACCGGTTCCATAGACTTTGAACTCCCGAACTGCTACTCCATAGCCTCTGTGTTCATTACTCTCCGACTGTGCCCAGCTCATATCGGTTGCAAGACGGATATAGCGCCCCTTCGCATTTTTATTAGAAAGATCAATGGCTTCTTTATATACTTCAAAGGCTTCTCCCTGTCCTGCAGCTGCAAAAGCATCCAGATCCTTCTGCTGATCCGGATTCACAGCCACCCATTTTCCATCTGCATTCTTCTGCACCCGATATTCCACAGCAGTCTTCTTTTCTCCGACCTCATAGACATGATATGCATCGCCACCGTTTCCCTGACTGTTCTCATAAATGGTTGTCCAATTCACTTCATCATCAGACACCAGAATAGAGTATGCCGTTGCATAGACCCAGGAGCCCTGCCAGTCAATCTCAACATTCGAAATATCTGCCGTCTTGCCCAGATCAATATCCAGCCACTGGTTCAGATTCTTCCCATCTCCTACACTCTCTACGGCTCCCCAGGCAGTTGTCATGTCACCATCGGTTACTCTTGTCGCCTTATCCCCACCATTGGTGGTAGATGCATATGCCGGTCTTCCCAATGATAGCAACCATGGTGCCTGCTGTCCTTCTGCTGCCTTTGCCGGCACAGCCAGTCCTCCTACGACCATCGCTGCACTCAAAACTGCAGAAAGTGCTCTTTTCCCTTTCCATCGTATCGCTTTCTTCATTTTGTACCTCCTGATCTTACATATCTATACGAAAAAGTTACGATTATCATATTCATTTTTTCTTTGACTTTCAATCGTTTCAAACTGAGACCATAATTTTCTTCTATTAAATCAGAAAAAGTTACTACAAGAGCGTTAGCCGGACACAATTTGTTTTCGGAAATAAAAAGAACCTTCACGGGGTCTGCCCCTCTAAATACTCCTGAATCTGTCGTTGTATCTCTGCCTTCACCTCTTCATTCCCCGCCTCTTTCAGATGTAGTGCCAGCTCCTTCATCCCTTCATCGTAATCGATATAACCAAGCTTCAATGGAGCATAATAGACATCCATCACATTCTGAATCTTCTCGTATTGCTTTCCGATCGAATCGAGATCAAGATCAAAGTTTACCAGTGGTGTATCCACTGCCTCCTTTTTAAATGCAGATCTCATTTCCAAAGCATCATCTGGCAGGATACTGTCCCAGCACTTGTATCGCTCGTCCCGGATTCCCCAAGTTCCAGGCTCATTGCCATAATCGTTGTTTAAAAAAGTGATCTGCCGATCTGCTTTTGTATAATGATATCCCTCAATTCCATACATCAAAAGCATATAATATTCTTCGTCATTCCGTAGCTTTTCCAAAAGCATCATTGCCCGCTCTTTATTAGTGGACAACGCCGGAATTGCCATTGCATCCTGTAAGGCTGTCTGGCGAACAATAGGATTCACAAGATTATAATAGCGGATATCCTTGTCCTGATTGAGACCATACTCCCCCAGATATGCATCATAATTGTGAATTCGGGAAGCTGCTAATCCCACATCCAGCAACATTTCTTCCTTACTGGCAAGCACATCCGCTCTCCAGTATCCCTTCTGAAACCACTCCTCCGCTTTGGAAAGATACTCATCCACTTCCGGACATTCTGATTGAAAATATACCTTGAAGTTCTTATCTTTCAGATCCACCCAGTATGGACAACTATTATCCCCGGTGACCGGATAATATCCCTTGGACAACACATAAAGCGTGATCATGTCCTGATTGATCGCACACATTCCGGTTGGATCCATCCCTTCCTCACGGCTGATCACATCACAAAAATCTAAATAATCATCAAAACTATCAATGGAATCAATCTGGTATTTATCCATTAGATCTCCACGTGCAATCACTCCAAGAGCATTGTAATTGACATAATTAGACGGAATTGCATACAGATTATCATCAACCGTCGCCTGCTTTCGTTCTGCCTCCGTCAAAATCTCATTTGTTTCCGGTGCATATTGTTCTACCAGATCATCCAATGGAGCAAAAGCACCTCTTTGAGCATGTTCAATAAAGTGAAGCCAATTGGATGCATAGATCAGATCAATATGCTTATCGGTAGTCAACAGTATTGGATAACGCGAGTTATACTCTCCCTTTCCAATCCATTCGATATCCACCGAACAATTCAGATCCCTCTCTGTCAATTCATTCAAACGCTTCAACACCATATCCATATCCTTCGGCTCTGATCCAATTAACGAAATGGTAAGCTCTGCATGCGATAGTACTTCTGTTTCTTTTATTTTCTGCTTTTTCTCGTATTGATATACTACACCTGCCAAAGTACCCACTATCACCATTGCAGCGGTTGTAAAACAAACCCATTTTTTCATTCTATAATCCCCCGTCCTTTTGGAAAACGTATGCGAACAGTGACTCCGCCCCATTCATTTCCCGTATACTCCAAACCATACTTTTCACCATATACCAAACGGATTCTTGTATGAATATTTCGAACCCCATACCCATTTCCTTTCTCTTCATCGAGAATATTTTCCATCTGTTCCTCCGTCATTCCACTTCCATTATCTGCTACTTCCAAGATCACGTCCTGTCCCTCTTCATATCCACGGATATGCAATTCTAATATTGCCGTCTCCGGTTTGCCCGCCATACCATGCACAAACGAATTCTCCACCAGCGGCTGCAGCACGATGTGCAACACCTCATATTCCATCAGACTCTCCGGTACTTCTTCCGTCAACTGCAACCGGTCATCATACCGGAAATTCTGAATCATAATATAATACCGCACATGTTCCAATTCCTCTCGGACTTTTGAAAATTCCTTGCCTTTATTAAGACTCAGTTTGTAAAATTTGGCAAGTGCTCTGGAAATCTTCGTAATCCGTGTAGCCCCACAGTCCAGCGCCTCCCAATTGATCAGATCCAGCGTATTATACAAAAAATGAGGATTGATCTGTGCCTGCAATGCCCTTAACTCTGCATGCTTTACTGCCTTACCATTTTCATACTCCTTGTTCATCAGCTCCTCTAACCGGTTTGACATATACTGAAAACTCTGATATAACTGACCAATCTCATCATTGGCTCCCTGTTCCTTCGCCTCCAAATGCGGAATACCATCTTCAACAGACTCCATTCTTGCAGCCAAATGAGAGATTCTGGAAGTAATGGTTTGGGAAAAGAAAATCGAAACCGCCACAACCAGCACGATCAGAACAAATAACACAATCAAAAGCGGTGTTAGAAGCACCTCACTGATTCGAAATAATTCCCGGCTCGGCATCACTGCTACCAGCTTCCAGTCTGTTCTCGGTATATCGGTTTCCCGTATAAAATAGTTGTTTCCTTCAACCTTTTCCATCGTCCATTCTTCCGGAAGATCATTCTCCGCCCAAAGATCCTGCACCCCATCTTTGATTTCCTGATAAAGTTCCTCATTAGAACAGGAAATCAATTCACCATTATGATTCTCAATCCAGACGCTTCCGGAAGCAGTAATGTTAGATTTCTCCATCATTTCATCAATATCCTGGCTTCGGATACTCACCCTCACCACCGCAATCACCCGATTTAAGAGAGACATATCACGAATGCTCTGAATATAAGAAATAACTTTCACAGATTTATTCGTATCAGCACTATAAAGCTTCTGGGGTGGAAGCCAGATGCCAAATTCGTTACCGTCCATCAGCCTCTTGTATTCCTCTGTTTCCCGAAAAATGTCCAGATTGCGGAACAACACCTGTTGGTTGGAATACATCAGATAGCTTGGCAGATAAAGAGAAATCTGGTAAATATCTACCGAATTACAAATTGAATAAATATAATTCTCCATGGTGATCATATCTAAATTCTGCCCAATAATATCCCCTTCTATCTCTTCCTTGTCTTTTTCAAGAATTTTCTGAATATCATCATTTACCCTTAACAGATCAGAGACATAGAGAACCGAATCAATTCGATAACTTAGAAATTCTTCTGCCTGCTCAAAAGACTGACTTGCAGAATAAAGCAACTGTTTCTTATAGACCTGATTCATATAAATGTACATTAAAAGACAAACTGCCATTACAGCAATCAACAGAATCAACATATATGAGACCAGCATTTTAGTCCGTATTCTGGCATTGAAAAATCTCTCCTGTATTTTTTTCATTAATTGTATTTCTCCCTATATTCTGAAGGTGTAATCCCAATCGCCTTTTTAAAAATCTTTGTAAAGTAATTTGCATCTTTGTAACCTACCTGCAACGCCACATCATATAGTTTCAGCCCCCGGTTTCGCAGCAAGATTTTAGCATTCTCTATCCTGACATCCACAATATACTGGCTTATGGTCTTGCCCATTTTCTTCTTAAACAGACTGGACAAATAGTTTTGAGATAAATAAACATTCTCTGCTATATTCTCCAAACACAGATCTGCGTCCTGATAATTCGCCTGAATGTAAGAAATGATCATAATGATCGTTTGATTACTCTCTGCCAATTCTTCTACATTCTTGAAATAATCCTCCGTTTCTTCCCGCAGATATGCCTGACACTTTTCAAGAGTGTCTATCCCATGTAGTTTTTCCCATATCAGACCTACGATTTCTGCGTCTGATACCATCTCATTTCCAACTGAGAATTCTGCTTTCTGAAATAAGGATTCAATAAAACGAAAATAAATTCCTTTCGCACTACTCACCATAATGCCCTTCTGGTCCACCATAAAAGCATAAAGTTTCTGAACGGCCGAATTCACAATCTCTTCCTTGTACTGCTTCAACCCCTTCGTAAATTCTTTGAAAATTGCTTCATCAAACTGTAATGTTTTCTCAACAAATTGCTCTTTGAAAATAAATCCCTCCTGATTCCAAAAACGCATCTGCTGCATCTTAACAACCACTGACTGATAGGTTTCATATATCTGTTCCATAGCCAAAACCGGTTCACCGACTGCACAATACAGACGCTTTTCATCCCATTTTTCCATCTGTTTTCGCAACTGTTCTGCAAACTCTTTGGTTCCCGAATCCGGAAACGCACATACAAACAGCAGATAATTGGAATCTTTTACCGTATCTATATGACTCACCTTCCGGAATTCCTGCCGAATTGCTTTCACCAATTTCTCTGCACTCTGATTATTCTGAGGAAGAATCTTAAACATGATTACCGTAAATTCCTTCATCTGCGTCCAATTCAGTTTTAATTTTGCCAGATCTTCCTCTAATTCGCTCTTCTTTACTCTGGGCATGGTAATCTTATCAATCACTCTTCTTGCCATCAAAGAATAATTTTCTGCCACCAGTCTGCGCATCTTCTCTATCTTGCGCTTATTCTCGATCTGCTTCTTTGCAGCTCGTTCTAACGCTTCTTCTACTTCTTCAATATCAATCGGCTTCTCCACATAATCTACTGCTTCTAAAGCAATGGCTCCCTTTAAATACTCTTTGTCCGAATATCCACTTAAAAAAACAATCTGGCAATCACAGTGAGCTTCTCGTATCTTTCTACACATCTCAATCCCATTCATTCCTGCCATATTTACATCGGAAAGGATCAGATCCGGCTTATATTCCCGTACAATTTCTAATGCTTCTTCTGCATTTCCGGAATCATATATTTTATCAATATTCAATTTTTTCCAGTCAATGTGAGACTTCAAACCTTTTCTGGTAATGACTTCATCGTCTACAATCAATACACTTAACATATGCATTTTCCTATACTTACCTACTCTCCATATTGTTAATCTCAATTATACCATCCCTTTCCGTTTTTTTTCAAGTAAAAAAGGAGCCGTCGCATAAGCGACAGCTCCAAATATTTATAGGTCAAAATCTCGTGGCAGTTGTCAAACGGACATGTATTCATGCCCATTTGACCCGCTGCCTGTAGAAATGAAAAGATGAACAAGCTTACTCTATTTTACAGTTACCTTCACATTTTTCTTCTTCTTCTGACACTGAACCGTAATAGTTGCCTTTCCTTTCTTCTTGGCTTTAATCTTACCCTTAGAAGAAACGGTTGCAATTTTCTTATTACTGGTCGTATATTTTACTTTATATAGAGAAGTAATATACTTCTTCGTTACCTGTAATTGATAAGTTTGACCCTTCTTTAAGGATAATTTTTTCTTATCAACCGTAATTTTGGTTACCTTTACCGGTTGCTTCTGAACTTTGATCTTAATCTTGGCAGTTGCACCATACTTTGTGGTTACCGTAATCGTTGTCTTTCCAATTTTCTTTGCCTTAATCTTTCCTTTTGAAGATACGGTTGCCACTTTCTTCTTGCTTGATTTGTAAGAAGCAATGGAATCACCAGGCTGCAATCCGATTGCCTTTAATGCCTTGGTTGATTTCTTTAACTGCAATGGACAGGTCTTATAAGAAACGTTCCATTTTACAGTTGGTTTTACAACCGTAATCACCAGATTTGCAGTATTGCTTCCGTCTGCCGCAGATATTACCGTTGTTCCTGCTGCAATACCTTTGATTGTTCCCATTGCATCTACAGTTGCCACTGCCGGATTTGCAGATCTCCATTCAATCGTTCCGGTGCCGCCTGTAGCCACAACATTAGCAGATATACTTTCTCCAATCAGAATACTGCCCTTAGCTGTTGAAATTGCAATTGAACCCTGTACAACCGGAGTTTCTACCGGTGTTTGAACAGGAGGCTGAACCACTTCAACCGGTCTATCTTTTACTGTAATCTTTATCAAATCGAATGCATTTCCTGCAAACGCCATAATGGTTGCAGTTCCTGCCTTCAATGCTGTCACCTTACCGGATGCATCAACGCTCAGTATCTGCTCATCATCCGGTCGATATTCGATTGTTTTGTCAGTTGCATCTTCCGGAGAAATTGTAGTGTTCAAAAGTATCTCATCTCCAACATATAGTTCCGTTACAGACTTATCGATACTAATTTTTTCTACTACAACCGGACTGTCTACAGGAGTAGTGTCCTCGTCCAATTTACTATCATCTGGCTGTTCCGGTTCTCCAGTAACCGTAAAGGTTATCATATCCATCTTGTCTCCTGCCATTGCCATAATAGTAAACAATCCAGCCTTCTTAGCTATTACCGTACCATCCGGGTTCACATCTAACGCAGAAAAATCGCTACTACGATATGTAACAGATGGATCCGTTGCATTGTCAGGTGTTACTCTAACCTTTAATTGATAGGTATCGCCTACTTTGAGTTCTGTAACCGACTTGTCAATTTCGATATCAGTTACCGGAATTGTTTCATTTTTCGGTTCATTCGGCTGTTCCGGTTGTTCCGGTTGTTCCGGCTGCTCCGGCTGTTCCGGTTGCTCCGGTTGCTCCGGTTGCTCTGTCGGTACTACTGTAATCGTAATTGTAGCTACTATACTGCTATTCTCATCTGAGATTGCCTGAACGGTTGTTGTACCAACCCCTGTAGCCGTTAATGTTCCATCTTCATTCACGTGAACAATCTTATCATTACCGGATTTAATATTAATATTTTTATTTGTAGCATCTTCAGGAATTACCGTTGCTTCTAATTTAATGGTATCCCCTACGTGAACGTCTTCCGAAACCTGTTTCAATTCTATACCTGTTACCGGTTTCGGTTGATCCTGCGGCTCTGTCGGTGCTACTGTAATCGTAATTGTAGCTACTATACCATTATCATCTGAGATTGCCTGAACGGTTGTTGTACCAACCCCTATAGCACTTAATGTTCCATCTTCATTTACTTTAACGATCTTATCATTACCGGATTTAAAACTAATATTTTTATTTGTAGCATCTTCAGGAATTACTGTTGCTTTTAATTCAATAGTATCACCTATGTAAATATCGTCTGAAACCTGTTCCAATCTTACACCTGTTACCGGTATCACTTCCCCTGTAGCCGTAAATTCAATACTCTCTGTCTTATCACCGGCCGTTACTGTAATAGTTACAGTACCAGGAGCTAAAATCTTCACAGTTCCGTCCGATTCCACAGTTGCAATCGTCGGATTGCTGGTTGTCCATTTCACTTTATCTGTTGTGTCTGCCGGCTCAACTGATGCATTCAACTTAATGGTATCACCTACCGTCACATTTCTTTCAATCTTATCCAATCCTTCAATGCTGATCTTCTCCGCAGGAACCGGATGGATGTTAATATCCACATCATAATACTCTCCTTCATATCCTTCCGGAAGTCCTAACATTGCATAAGTCTTTCCTAATTCATTCAACATTCCTGTCGAATAATTGAAGATACCGGATGCGCCGCCAAATGGATCATTCGGATCAAACGGGAACCATGCATAACGCTCTACATAATCACGTTCTTCCAGACCTTTAATTACTTTGATCATGAATTCTTGGACTTTCTTACGATTCTCTTCAGTACCATTCCAGCCTGAATTGCCGCCCCACTTTGCAACACCAAACTCTGTAATCCAGATTGGTTTCTTCGTTAATTCATAAGTCTCATCCACCATCTTAAGGAAGCCTTCTGCATCGCAGGCATCATTGTAAGAGTGAATGGCTGTAAAATCATAGTCCCAGCCTTTATCCTGCATCAATTGTTCAAACTGTGTCCACCAGTCATCCGGTCCGTCAACGTCATTCATGGTAATGATACCATTACAGTATGGCGGTGCCAATGCCGTTGCCGGAGAACCCACACGAAGACCTGATTCCATAAAATACGGCCATGCCTCTTCTACTGTAGACGGTCTGTCCCTTTCAGCATTATTCGCCTTATTGTATCTTTCAGTCCATGCCTCTGCAGAAGCAATTGTAACCGGAACATTTGACTGATCTGACCAGTCAGGCTCATTAAAGGATAATACGGTTCCCCACTTCTGATTAGCAGGATCCTGCAACCACTCTCTTCCATAATCACTCCAGATCATCGGAACAAAGGTTAACCTCTCATCCGTTCCCAATGCAGGAGTTAACGCCCAATGATAATACCATGAGAGATTCATATCTTGAGTTCTGTGCAATGTTGCCCAACCGACACCCTTCTTGGATACAAAGAAGTTCAACTCTTTTGTTTCCAACTGTTTGTCTCCATAATTTGCCACGATCTTCATCGTATGCTTTTTCACATCTGTTGTATAGATGTCCATATCTTCTGTCTTCAAAGTCTCTGCATCAGTTGCCTGAACACTCTTGCTCTTCGTTCCATCAAAATAAATATCATATGATGTTACATTACCCGGTGCCGAATACCATTCTACCGCGATCGGTCCTGCCGGATTTAATTCATTTGCAATCGGAGTAATGAAAGCCTTCTCCGTCCAATCTGCTTCTGACTGTATCGGTGATACCTTGGTCTCCATATATTCCTTTGCATCCATCTTGATCAGATCGAAACGCTGACCGTCTGCACTCTGTTGTCCTTCATCACTGGCACCACTGTTCGTCCACTGGCGCAGTGGAAGTTCTTCTGTCTTTAATGCACCATCAATATCAATTACCTTTCCGGATGATTTGTTCTCTAACTTAACAAATCCCTGTGGTACATTCACAATTTTCCATAGCTGATTATTTGACCCGTTATACTCTACCTGTTCCAGCTTGGCTCCATCATCTCTGGATGCATCTGCAATCTGCAAAACCTTTCCACTAGACAACGCACGAATCACATAATATCCGTTACGTGCTTCTTCTAATGTGAAAAATTGACCCGGTCTTCCTGCAAATGTGCTTTGGACAACAGATCCACCATCATTCATACCTACTGCTTCTATTACTTTCTCAGTAGCTTTCGAAGCGATTACATAGTATTGTTTTGTATAATCAATCTCTTTTTTGATTACGAATCTTTTTTCTGTGACAATGGATGCATCTCCCTGATCTTTGACTGTCATCACATAAGAACCGTCATCCTTAATCATATCACCAATTGTATAAGGAATCTCCTTACCGTCTTTGGTCAGTGTAAGTTTGTATGGTTTTCGATAGTTGATCTTAGCGGTCACCGGTACAGAATACTCGCCGCCGTTTTCAATTCCTACAATACTAGGGGTCGGTACATAATTGCTATTTTCCCCTCCTACTTCTACCATAGAGAGATCAGCAAATAACATCGTATGTCCGGTCGTCTTTGTATATCCAATTCCGGTTGTATTGCCCTCTTCATCCTCCTTGATCGGTCCTAACAAAAAGTTAAACTTAACATTTCCATCTCCATCATAAGAAGGACGTTCATACTCTGCCGTAAACTCCTTTAATTCCGGTGTCAGCCTAAAGGAATATTTCTGATTACCTAATTCCAGAATAATCGGACGTTCTTCCGTACTGCTTGCCTTAAATCGAATGGTATATTTTGCTCCGGAACGAACCGGTACCTCGGTATGTGTTAATTGAGTGGACCAGGTCACCGGACCATTATCCACCGCTTGCTGTCCATCCCATCCCCACCAGTTCAGGAAGAAACTGATTGTAACCTTAGCCATAAAATCAGATGTCAATTCTGCAGAACCCGAGTTTCTTTCATTAAAATACGTTGTCCATGCATTAAAACCATCCTCAAAATCACCATTTTCCAATATATTTCCATCTGCTTTTACAATCTTTACATAGATATTGGACTTATCATATCCCGGTGTCAGAACGGAAACTGATTTCTTTCC
>CAJOPP010000007.1 GCA_905236365.1 uncultured Lachnospiraceae bacterium | reverse complement strand
TGATGTTCACCGGTGCCGCCCGCAGGGCAAGAAATTCCTCATGTATATTTTACCATGAAACAGCTTCGAAAGTTGCCTATGCTGTTCGCCAAGAAACAGCAGGTTTTGTAGGAATCAAAAAGCGAAGACTTTGATTCCTACAACGCCTGCGTCCGGTTCTCCACCAACTTTCGAAGCGTCCGCCACCCCTACAAACAGGAATTTATGAAATAATAAATTTAAAGGAGATAGATTATGAAAGAAAAATTAGAAGCAATCAAAGCAGAAGCACTTGCCAAGATTGAAGGTGCAAAAGACTTGGACAGTCTGAATGATATTAAGGTGGCTGTTCTGGGAAAAAAAGGAGAATTAACTGCTGTTTTGAAAAGTATGAAGGATGTTCCGGCAGAGGAAAGACCAATGGTCGGTCAGATGGTGAATGAGACAAGAGCAGTGATTGAAGAAAAATTAGAAGAGGAGAAAACAAAGATTACGAGGTTGCTTCGTACAGAGAAGATGAAGAGGGAGACAATTGATGTAACCTTGCCGGGCAAGAAGAATTTGCGTGGGCACAGGCATCCAAATCAGATTGCACTAGAGGATTTGGAAAGAGTGTTCATAGGTATGGGATATGAAGTAGTAGACGGTCCGGAAGTAGAGTATGACAGATATAATTTTGAATTGTTAAATATTCCGGCGAATCATCCGGCAAAGGATGAACAGGATACATTCTATATAACAAAGGATATTTTATTAAGAACACAGACATCTCCGGTGCAGGCTCGAGTAATGGAGCAGGGAAAACTTCCGATTCGTATGATTTCACCGGGTAGGGTATTCCGTTCCGATGAAGTGGATGCAACCCATTCGCCATCGTTTCACCAGCTAGAAGGATTGGTTATTGATAAGGGTATTACTTTTGCAGATTTAAAGGGAACGTTGGAGCAGTTTGCAAAAGAATTTTTTGGAGAGAAGACAAAGGTAAAGTTCAGACCACATCATTTTCCGTTTACAGAACCATCTGCAGAGGTTGACATAACATGTTTTAAATGCGGTGGAAAAGGATGCCGCATGTGTAAAGGAAGTGGTTGGATAGAGATTCTTGGCTGCGGTATGGTACACCCAAATGTATTGGATATGTGTGGAATTGATTCCATGGAATATCAGGGCTTTGCGTTTGGCATTGGATTAGAGCGTGTTACTTTATTAAAGTATGAGATTGATGATATGAGACTACTCTATGAGAATGATGTGCGGTTTTTAAATCAGTTTTAGTAAGCAGATATACGTTATTGTGTGAAAGCCTCACATAGTTGCAGACGATGTGAAAAACAGTATTAGCAATAGAAAGGAATTAGTTAATTATGAATACACCAATATCATGGATTAAAGCGTATGTTCCGGATTTAGATGTGGATGTACAGGAATTTGTAGATAAGATGACGTTATCAGGTTCTCATGTAGAAGGATATGAGAAGAAGGACAAAAATTTGGATAAGATTGTTGTTGGTAAGATTGAGTCGATGGAAAAGCATCCGGATGCAGATAAACTGGTTGTTTGCCAGGTCGATGTTGGAACAGAGACTTTACAGATTGTTACAGGAGCGAAAAATGTAAAAGAGGGAGATTTGATTCCATTAGTATTAGATGGTGGTAAAGTTGCGGCTGCCCATGGAGATGATACGGAATATCCGGACGGAATTAAGATTAAAAAGGGAAAGCTTCGTGGCGTGGAATCGAATGGTATGATGTGCGGAATTGAAGAGTTGGGCTCTTCCAGAGATTTTTATCCGGAAGCACCGGAGGATGGTGTTTATGTTTTCTGTCCAGAGTCAGGAGTAAAACCGGGAGATGATGCGGTTAAGGCTTTGGGATTGGATGATACTGTAGTGGAATATGAAATCACATCCAATCGTGTAGATTGTTTTTCAATGATTGGAATGGCAAGAGAGGTAGCAGCGACCTTTGATAAGCCGTTTTATCCACCAGTGGTAACAGTAAAGGGGAATGACAAAGATGTAAATGATTTCATAAAGGTCAGTGTAAAAGATTATGATCTGTGTACCCGTTATTGTGCAAGAGTGGTGGAGAATATCAAGATTGGTCCATCGCCAAAATGGATGCAGGACAGATTAAAGGCTATGGGAATCCGTTCCATCAATAATTTGGTAGATATTACGAACTATATTATGGAAGAATATGGACAGCCAATGCATGCCTACGATTTGTCTACGATTGCCGGAAATGAGATTATTGTAAAGCGTGCGGTAGATGGTGATGTTTTTACGACATTGGATGGACAGGAGAGAAAGCTGGACTCCGATGTTCTTATGATTTGTGACGGTGAGAAAGAAGTTGGTATTGCCGGAATCATGGGAGGAGAGAACTCCATGATTACTGACGATGTAAAGACGGTATTGTTTGAGGCAGCCTGCTTTGACGGTACTAATATCCGATTATCTTCTAAGAGGATTGGATTACAGACTGATGCGTCTTTCAAGTTTACGAAATGTCTTGATCCAAATACTGCAATCGAAGCGATTAACAGAGCCTGCCAGTTAGTAGAAGAAATGGGATGTGGTGAAGTCGTAGGTGGTGTTGTGGATGTCTATCCGAATCCGGTGAAAGAAAAAGTACTTCCGTTTGAGCCGGATCGCTATAATGCTTTATTGGGAACAGATATTTCAAAAGAAGATATGTTAGGATATTTTAAGAAACTGGATTTGGTATATAATGAGACAGACAATACGTTGACGATTCCGACTTTTCGTCAGGATTTAGGATGTATGGCAGATCTTGCAGAGGAAGTTGCGAGATTTTACGGTTATGACAATATTCCGGTATCCTTGCCAAAAGGAGAAGCAACTGTTGGTAAAAAGCCATTTAACCAGCGAGTGGATGATATTGCAAGAGAAGTTTGTGAACGAAACGGTTTCTCCGGTGGTATGAGCTATTCTTTTGAGAGTCCAAAAGTATTTGATAAATTGTTGTTACCGGAGGATGCAAAGGAACGTCAGGCAATTGTAATCTCTAATCCGTTGGGTGAGGATTTCTCTATTATGAGAACAGTATCATTAAACGGCATCCTGACTTCTCTGGCAACAAATTATAATAGAAGAAACAAAGTGGCAAGATTGTATGAGCTTGGAAATATCTATCTTCCAAAGGCACTTCCGCTGACGGAACTTCCGGAAGAGAAGATGCGATTGACCCTTGGAATGTACGGAGAGGGTGATTTCTTTACCATGAAGGGTGTGGTAGAGGAGATATTTGACAAACTTGGCATCAAAGACATTATCTGTGAACCGGAGAATACGATTCCATATCTGCATCCGGGACGTCAGGCACGTTTGTTGAAAGGAAAGATGGAAGTGGGTATCATTGGTCAGGTACATCCGGAAGTAGGAGATAACTACAACCTGAAGGCAGAAGCCTACGTGGCGGTTCTGAATATGGAGATTCTTACAATGTTGGCAAGTTTTGATCGCAAGTATGAAGGAATTGCCAAATTCCCGGCGAGTACCAGAGATTTGGCAATGGTGATGGATAAGAGCATTTTTGTCGGGCAGATTGAGCATGTCATCAGAAAAAATGCAGGTAAGAATTTGGAAAGCTGTGAACTGTTTGATGTATACGAAGGTGAACAGGTTGGTGAAGGTAAGAAATCCGTTGCGTTCTCGCTGACCTTCCGGGCGAAGGATCGGAATTTAGAGTCGACTGAGGTAGACAAAGCGGTAGAAAAGATTCTGGATGCGTTGAAGAAAATGGGAATTGAACTGAGAGCGTAAAGATTTTTTATAGAATTTGATTTTATTACAGAGTGTGGTAGAATAAGATAGAATCCGGTTCCAATATAATAGGGGAACCCAATAGGATAAAAGAGGAAATGACATGAAATTAACAGATTTTTATTATGATTTACCACAGGAATTAATAGCACAGGATCCTTTAGAAAAGAGAAGCGATTCCCGGCTTATGGTAATAGGGAGAGAAGATGGAAGCATCGAGCACAGGCATTTTTATGACATTATAGATTATGTTAACCCGGGAGATTGCCTTGTGATCAATGATACCAAGGTTATTCCTGCCCGGTTGATGGGGGTAAAGGAAGATACAGGTGCTTCTATTGAGGTACTTTTGTTAAAGAGAAAAGAAGAAAAAGTATGGGAAACGCTTGTGAAACCGGGAAAAAAGGCAAGGGTTGGAGCCAGAATTTCTTTTGGGGATGGCCTTTTGATCGGAGAGGTGATAGATATCGTAGAGGAGGGGAATCGCCTGATTCGCTTTGAATATGACGGAATCTGGGAAGAGCTTTTAGATCAGCTTGGTCAGATGCCACTTCCGCCATATATTACTCATCAGCTGAAGGATCGGAATCGTTATCAGACCGTATATGCAAAACATGAAGGGTCAGCAGCTGCACCTACAGCAGGGCTTCATTTTACACAGGAATTGTTACAACAATTAGAGGATAAGGGTGTTGTAATCGCACATGTGACGTTGCATGTAGGGCTTGGAACGTTTCGTCCGGTAAAAGTCGAAAATATATTGGAGCATCATATGCACTCCGAATTCTATGTGGTTGAGGAAGATGCAGCGGCTAAGATCAATGCAGCGAAGGCAAGAGGCAATCAGATTATTTCTGTAGGGACTACCAGCACCAGAACTTTGGAGTCGGTAGCGGATGGAAATGGAAATGTGAGGGCAGGAAGCGGATGGACAGACATCTTTATCTATCCGGGGTATTCATTTAAAGTAGTTGATTCTTTGATTACGAATTTTCATTTGCCGGAATCTACTTTGCTTATGCTGGTGTCAGCCTTTTCTACAAGAGAGAATATGCTTTCTGCATATGAAGTAGCGGTGAAAGAACGCTATCGCTTCTTTTCTTTTGGTGATGCTATGTTTATTCAGAAAAGAGAAAAAGG
This sequence comes from uncultured Lachnospiraceae bacterium, assembly GCA_905236365.1. Classification (GTDB taxonomy): domain Bacteria; phylum Bacillota; class Clostridia; order Lachnospirales; family Lachnospiraceae; genus CAG-590. Next base: position 1,442 of record CAJOPP010000007.1, on the reverse strand, counting down.
AGTCTGAATCACAGGTGGCTTCAGAAGAAGCCACCTGCTTTTTATATAGAAAAATTCGTTGAATATCCGAGTATACAAAAACCGAACATATTCGGAACGAAAATCCGATTGTAGACTCTTTATTTGTCATTTTTAATTATTAACGTTCGTATATCTGATAATGATTTTCTTTTAATATATCAGATGCTTTTGTAGCACTATCGCTATCATAAAAGGACAGACGCAAAACGCCTTCGTTATCTTCACGGTTGTGTGTAATTCCGATATTTTTCAGATTGATACCATTTTCTCCTATATATGAGACTGCTTTTGCTAATGCATTTGGTTCATCGGGTATATCAACATATACTTCGTAATTCATACGAATGACACCGGTAGCATGTTCCGGAATCGAGTTCCGGTATTCTTTTGCAGAGTCAAAAAAAGAATAGATGGATTCAGCATCGTTAGATTCAATAGCTGCAATCATTTCGTCCAGTGTAGTGATAAAGGTACGAAGACCATTTGCTACATTCTGTGGATTACTTAGTAAAATGTGCTCCCAAACCACCGGATTGGAGGAGGCAATTCGTGTAATATCTTTGAAACCACCAGCCGCTAATTGTTTTAACATCTTGTTTTCATCTTCCTGCGAAGCTACAAGATTGACAAGTGCAGATGCGATTACATGAGGAATATGGCTGATATATGCAGTGATTTCGTCATGTCGTGCAGGACTATATACAATAGGAATAGCTCCTAAATCTTCTATTAAAATGCGAAAGTCCTCCACTTTTTTTTCTGCAACTGTTTCAGACGGTGTAATAAAATAATATGCATTTTCTATGAGCCGATCATTTGCTGAGTCATACCCGCTGCGTTCGGATCCTACCATGGGATGACCGCCGATAAAATAATCGTCTAATCCATATTCGTGAATCATTTGATAGATGTCACTTTTGACGCTTCCTACATCAGTCAGGATACAGGAGTCTTTTATAATTTCTTTTAAAACAGGAAGGTAAGCGATGTTATAGTGGACGGGTGCACACAAAAAGATGTAATCACAATCTGTCATATCCTCGATAGTACTTACCGTTTTTGTCAATGTATGATCCTCTAAGGCAAGTGCTAATGCACTTTGATCTACATCAAATCCGATAATCTCACTATTCGGGAAAACCCGACGAAAGGATTGTGCGATGGAACCACCAATTAGTCCAAGTCCGATAAAACCGATTCTAAAATTCATATTCTTCATATTCTTACTCCCATAAGATTAGTCATTCATTAGTATTAGCTTACATTATTTTAGTATGATATTAAAAAAGTGTCAACACTTTAAATAGTTAAAGTATAATGCAAATATGTGACTGGTTACTGTTCAGATGCAATGTCATTTACTTAAGCCTTCCCCCAAAGGGGGGAAGGTGGCAGCAAATCAAAGATTTGCTGACGGATGA
>CAJOPP010000006.1 GCA_905236365.1 uncultured Lachnospiraceae bacterium | reverse complement strand
TAGGCATAAAAGTTAATAAAGATATCTTATCTCTGTATAATATATTTTCTTTCAACATATCTTTGATGGACGGGAATTTGCACTATGATGCTTCGCCCCAGTTTTAATCACTTTTTATCATTTAAATTCTTGGAAAAATTGATAATAACAACTGCTATTATACATGCAAAAATAAAAGACTCTGAAGCCGACGTAAATCTAGCAATATACGAAACCGGAGCAATATCTCCATACCCTGTCGTAGTTAATGTCACAAAACTATAATATAATAAATCAAGGTATACTACTTTTTCATTACCCATATTAAATGCAGATTTATCCCACGAATATATACTGCAGTAAATAGCTGCATATATAGTAACTAGCATCAGCAAATCCAAGACAACAACAAAAGATTTTTTATGAGATTTTGCTTCAATAATTGAAATAAAAACAAGACCAATTCCTTGAGTCATTCCAAGCATTGCAACACCAGTTAATATCGATTTAAAATCCTTATTAGTGATATATGTTGAACTCAATCCGCAAATGATCATAACCACAATCAAACATACTCTAGAAATATAGATATTGTTTAGCATCAAATTATATATTTTACTGATTCGATTTTTTATCAATTTCATTTCTCAACAAACTCGCCTTTTTAAATATACCCTCTTCGCGTATTGTAAACATATAAAGCTTACTGTAATGGTATATTAAATTTGTAACACTTCCGCTTAATAGGATATAATGTCTATTAGGAAAGGAAGAACAACAATGAAAACTGTTGTGGTCAAGCCTTTTTGTAACAGCACGACCTAATATTTGCCACGAGGTTTATGCAACCCCATTAAAACTACACACAATCGGATGGATATCGTAACAATTCATATGATGTAACAATACACAAGCAGTTTCGAACGTTTTTTCTATTCGGCCGTCTCCTCCGCCGACGAGAATAACTGCACCTTTTTTAGTCTTATGTATCGGCACTTCACTCCTAAAATAAGTAGCACAGAAATACCTTTGCAAACGACTGCCCACATCGAGTAACTTCCCGGTCAGTTCTGAAAAATAAATCGGAGAAGCGATCACAATATTGTCACACTTCTGAATGTAAGCATAGATTTCCTGCATTTCATCATCAATGGAACAATCATCCTGCTCCCAACAATACCGGCAGTCAACGCAAGGAGAAATATTGCAGTTGTAAGTATTTACAATACGATACTCTCCCTGTAAATTCCGAGTAATCATCTCAATCAATGCCATTGTATTACCGTTTTTTCTGGGGGGAACCATTAAATATCAGTGTTTTCATTTCTTTTACTCCAAGTTTTGTTTTTATCCCTTACATTCCGTGTTTACATGCAACTACCAAAGCGTTAAACTGTTTTTCTGTTCTTCGTCCAATCCCACTTTTTATCAGCCATACTTTTAAGCATAGAAACAGCGGAATCTCTATCTATTTGGATTCAACGAAATACTTCTGTCCCCCATTGCATATGCAAAATTCTTCGCTCACAGCATTATTTCTTCTAATGTCATCTGGTATATAATAATACCTTGCATATTCGTCACATCACTACCAAACCATCTATCAACTCATCCATCAGCTCTACCTACACATCTTCAAACACAATATCTGCAGCATACTCAAAATCCTTCTGATAATTTTCCCACTGCTGCCGCATTACTTCACTGGTCTTAACCGTATCCATAATGCTGCGATACTCCTTAACCTCCGCTGAAGATCCGCGCTTCTTGGTTGTTGCATTCAATGCAGCCTTCAACACATCGGTTCTATGTTTGCACATTGTAGCTTGGCCAATATGTAGATATCGTAGTAATCTCTTGGTCTGGTATTTTGATCACCTCTGGATATTACAGTCTCCAATTTTTCTGCCATAATTGTTTCCAGATTATATGCAAGCACCGAAATACTTCTATCTTCTAAAAGGAGCCTAAATTGATACTCTATTTCTTTGGGTGTAATCTTATCCCCTGTTGTAATATCTAACTTCAGTGGGACTGCCATTG
>CAJOPP010000005.1 GCA_905236365.1 uncultured Lachnospiraceae bacterium | reverse complement strand
GGAGAGCAGATGGCAGGATAGATAGGAATTTGTCAGCTAAAGCTGACCCGAATCCGGGCGTGCAAGACTCGCAAGCGCGTCTTGACAAATTATGAGAAAATCGAGAGGGAATAAAGAGGGAATCTATAAGAGCAGTAAGAGAGTGCTGAAAGGATTCCCTTTTTCAAGCGGGATAGTTGTCAGTGCCCCGGAAAAGAATTGATCGGACTTGGAATAGAATCAGGATAGAAGTTGTAAAATGTAATAGGGGAATCGACACAAATAATTGAGCATTCAATAATAATATGATGTCGGGGTCAAAACTATGCATTTTGGCTTTGCTTCGTCAAGTTGTACATACAATATGCATTTCCACTCAGTCAGGCTGAACGTTTCAGTAAGCCCACAAGATAAGAATCGTGTTCTGCAAGGGCTTACACGATTCTCATGGTCTTATTTTCACAGTCTGAATTCGTTCCAATACTATATTGTATGTGCAACTTGATGAATATACTTTGTGAAGCACAGTTTTGCCCTCGACATTGTAATATGAAAACAAAACAGAATTGGAAAGAGGGAATTTATGAAAATAATCGATATGCATTGTGATACAATATCTGAGATCTTTGCGGCAAAGGAAAGAGGAGAAAAGATTTCGTTGAGAGAAAGTTCCTTAATGGTGGATCTGACAAAGATGAAAAAAGGAGGTTATTCTGTACAGAATTTTGCTCTCTTTGTGGAACAGACAGAAGGCGAAAGTTCTTTTTCAAAAGTAAAACAGCTCATCACTGTCTTTCAGGAAGAGATGGAACAGAACCGGGACTTGATTCGTCAGGTATATACTACATCTGATATTTTGAAAAATGAAGCAGATGGAAAATTATCTGCACTTCTTACAGTAGAGGAAGGCGGTGTTTGTGAGGGGAAATTTGAGAATCTCCATTTCTTATATGAAAAGGGAGTGCGGATGATGACACTTACATGGAATTTTCCAAACGAAATAGGTTATCCCAACTATAGTAAACACAAGGATTGTTATACACCCAATATACAAGACGGTCTGACGGAAACGGGAATTCAATTTGTACAAGAAATGGAGCGACTTGGTATGCTCATTGATGTATCACATCTGTCAGATGCGGGATTTTATGATGTACTAAAGCATACAAAACGACCGTTTGTAGCAAGTCATTCCAATGCCAGATCCATTTGTCCGTGGGTGCGGAATCTGACCGACGATATGATACGAAAACTGGGAGAACGGGGCGGTGTAATAGGGCTGAATTTTTGTGGAGATTTTTTGCGGAACCGCCGGGAAAAGGAAAGAAAAAGTGTGGGAAGAAGACCGAAACCGGGAGGAGATGCAAGTCTTATGGATATTGTAGAGCATGCAAAATATATTGCGAATGTTGGAGGAATCGAATGTGTTGGACTTGGGAGTGATTTTGATGGAATACCACCACATCCGGAACTTCCCGGGGCAGATCAATTACCGAAACTTGCGGAAACATTTGCAAAATGTGGATTTCATGAAAATGAAATTGATAAGATATTGTATCAGAATGTGTTTCGGGTGTATAATGAGATTTTGGGAACGTAAGGAGAGGTTCTTTAACTCAGTCGGTGAACAAGCTCCGACTGAGTTAAAACGCTCCGCGGGGATGCGCACGGATTCGGTTAGGAATTTGTCAGCTAAAGCTGACCCGAATCCGGCACGCAAGACTCGCAAGCGAGTCTTGACACGAGAAATAAATCAAAAAGGAAAGGATAAACAAAAATGAGAAAAAAGAAATGGATGAGTATACTTTTATTAACAACATGCAGTATTTTGTTGTTTGGCTGTGGACAGGCAGGAAAGGAATCAGCTGAAAAGAAATCGACAGAAAAGGAAGCGATTGAAAACAGTCAGGCAGTGGAGGAAGTGGAAGAGGAACAGACTGCAGAGGAAGAGGCGAGTGAGGAGCAATTAGCCGCAGATCCTATCGGAATCCATCATGCAGAGATTACTGTAGAGAATTACGGTACGATTACGGTGGAGTTGGATGGTGATACTGCACCAATCTCAGTACAGAATTTTATGGATCTGGCAAAGGAAGGCTTTTATGATGGGCTGACATTTCACCGGATTATAGATGGATTTATGATTCAGGGGGGAGATCCGTCAGGAGATGGAACCGGAGGAGCGGAACATACCATCAAAGGAGAATTTTCCAGCAATGGAGTAAAGAATGATATTTCCCATCATACAGGTGTTATTTCCATGGCCCGGGCATATGATCCGGATAGTGCGAGTTCCCAGTTTTTTATCATGGTTGCAGATGCAGAG
>CAJOPP010000004.1 GCA_905236365.1 uncultured Lachnospiraceae bacterium | reverse complement strand
TCGAAAAAGTAAATCGGGTTCTGTGTGGTACAATCCTGATTCGTAGAAAACCCTCTGAGAACGTCGGCACTTAGTGAATGGACGCTCTAAAAGAGCGTTCATGAGCTTAGTGTCCGCTACGTTTGAAGGGAGCGAGCGCGTGTTTTCGAAGAACAGGATTGTACCACGCAGAACCTTCACCACCTAAAACAACCCAAACTCGTCTCACAACCTCCCTCGCGGCCATCCCCACAAATAGGAATTTAGAAAGGAAAGAATGTATGGAAAAACAAATAGTTGGCATTTGTATCAGTCTTTTGCTTTTGATGGGAGGAGGGAAAGTGTATGCAGCAGAGTATGATGAGACAATAGGGGGGGAGAGTGTGGATGAGACAGTCGCCACTTATTATGATAGTTTTTATGATTCTGTTGGAATGGAATCGCTAGAGGAGGAGTTGGCAGGAGTGAACCGCAGGTATGGGATGGGAGCAGAGATTTCTTTTTCACAAATTTATCAGTTACTGTTAGAGGGAAATGTGAATGATGCGGTAGAAATGGCATTGGAAGGATTTTGTCAAAGTATAGTGGGGGAGATTACCATGAACAAGGAGATTATTGGAAAACTGCTGGTTTTAGTGATAGTTGCTGCAGTATTTCACAATTATTCTTCGGTGTTTAAATTTAGTTATGTGGGAGAACAGGGGTTTTATATTACATATTTAATGATAGCAGTTTTACTGATGCAGTCGTTTACAATTGCTTACGAACTTGCGGAGCAGACGGTGCTGTATTTGAAGGAGATTATGGATTGTCTGCTTCCGGCGTTTTATCTGTCCATTATTTTATGTAGTGGATTGACGACTTCCCAGATGGTCAATTCCATGTTTTTGGGAATGTTATCATTTGTGGAAAGAGTATTTTTAATGGTGATCCTTCCAGTGATTCGTATCTATTTTTTGATCATTATATTAAATCAGATTAATTCAAAGGATCGGTTTTCAAAACTTGCGGGACTTCTTAAACAGGGAATTCAATTTGTATTAAAGGGAATCGTGGCTGGAATTATCGGGTTGAATATCATGAAAAGTATGTTGGTCCCGGTATATGAAAATGCAAAATACAGTGTGTTGCAAAAAGGTCTTTCTGTTATTCCGGGAGGAGCATCCTTGTCCGGTCTTAGTACCATTTTGTTGGGGGCTGGAGTACTGATAAAAAATAGTATAGGAATAACAGCTGTAATTGTGTTGTTGGTGTTGGGAGGCGCCCCAATCTTAAAATTGTTTTGCTTTTATATAACGTATCGGGTAATTCTGGCTTTGATACAACCAGTCAGTGATAAACGGATTCTGGCAGGAATACAGGGAGCAGCAGACAGTACAGGGATTCTGCTTCGGGCCACAACGACATCGATGGTGCTGGAAGTTCTTTCTATTGCGATAGTAATTCTGACAACCAATGTTAAATTACAGTAACTGTTCAGGCAGCATCTCGTATTAACTTCGAGATTGTTTGTGGGAGGTTTCAATGGAATTTATTTTATCCTGGGTGAAAAGTGGGTTATTATTTGGAATATTTGCATCTGTCATTTTGATGATCTGTCCCAATAAATCCTATAGGCAACATATTGGAATGGTGGTGGGATTATTATATATCATGGTCATGTTGCATCCGTTAATGGAGCTTTTTCAAATAGATGAAAGAACATATCTTTCGTATGTCAAAAATTATTTTCAGTTAGAGGAAGGTGCGAACCAAATATCAAAGGAAAATCTGGAATTTTACGAAGAATCATTGAGAATACAGTTGAAAGCATCCTTGCAGGAACGGGGATATCAGGTGAAAGATATTCATTTGCAGGTGGATGAAAATGGAAATATGGAAAGTGTTGCTTTTGTGTTTTGTTCCGAAATTCCGGAAGTGGTTCAATTGGAATGTTATATAAAAAATCTGTTCGGGGAAGATGTGAGGATTAGTTATGAAATGGAATGATAATGCAAAAAACGATAATGAAACAATGGAGCATAAAAATAACAGCGAAAAAAACAATAGTTTAAAAAACAACAGTGTGAAAAACAATAACGAAAATAATAACAGTGAGAAAAAGGACTTAAAAGAAAGCATTTCCTTTCCTTTTTGGAAAGAGGGAAAATTGCCACAGGAAAAAAAGGAAAAGGTCGTCATTCTTTTTTTGCTTGGTGTTTTTTTCTTATTGATTGCCAACCCTTTTTCAAAAAAATTCGAAAAGAAAGAACAAAACAGACCGGCAGAGCAATATGATCAGAACAAAATTGAGAAAGTAGGGGGAAATGATGCATATATTGAAGGATTGGAGAATAAATTAGAAAAAACCATTGGAGGTATGGAGGGCGCGGGAAAGGTTTTGGTCATGATTACATTAAAGGATAATGGTGAAAAGATTTTAGACAAGAATCAACCGTATGAAAGTGAAGTGAGTAAAAGCAACGAGGCGGGAAGAGAATCGGAAAATACCAGTATCCGGAGTGATCAGGAAACTGTATTGATTGAAAAAACAGGGGATACTGAACCAATCGTGGTACAGGAAATGTATCCGGCAATTGAAGGGGTAGTCGTTGTGTGTGAAGGTGGCGATGATACTTCTCTTGCCCTTCGGATCAAAGAGGCGGCCTCAGCATTATTTTCAATTGACAGTCATAAAATAGTAGTGTGTAAGTTACAACAATAATTAAAGTTGGAAAGCGAGGATTTTTATGAAGAAGTTATTTAAGAAAAACCAGGTGATTATCACAGCATTGGCAATTATGATCGCAGTAGCGGGGTATCTGAATTTTACCAGTGATAAACAGGTATTAAATACTTCTGTGGAAAATATGAAAAGCGAAGGGGCAAGTGGTAATCAGGATGATGAAATTGTAAGTGCAGCGGTGGAAGACACTGCAGAAGGACAGGAATATGCAGCGGCGGAGGATGCTGCAGAAGGACAGGAATATGCGGAAACGGTAGAAACATCCACTAGTGAGGTGGAAGTGGGAACTCAGGAAGATACGACAGGAGAGGATTTTGCGGATGCAAGTCTGGATGAAAACGGGGAACCGATTGATTCAGAAACAGTAGGGGAAGCAGTTCTCACCAGTGCTTCGCTTACCTTATCTCAGGCAAAGTTAAATAGGGAACAGACCCGTTCCAAGACGAAAGAAATGCTGCTTGAAATTATTAACAATGAAAATCTGGCAGAGGAATCCAAAAAGGATGCCATTGATAAAATGCTTTCCACCACTGAGCGAATGGAAAAGGAAAGTGCAGCAGAATCTCAGTTGGCAGCAAAAGGATTTGTGGATTCGGTTGTGAGCATATCAGATGAAAGTGTGGATGTTACATTAAGTATAGACTCCCTGACCGATGTCCAAAGAACTCAGATTGAAGACATTATTACACGTAAAACAGGATGTGCATTAAATGAAATTGTGATTACAACTACAACAAGTGAGTAGATTTTTGTAAAAAGATTGCAAAAGATAGTAATTATTTGGTATACTATATAGCATAGGTGAAAGAACTGTTCAGAGCCAGACTGGAATCATTGATTTTTGGAGTGGTAGCATTCTCGCTATATGAATTAAAAACAGGTTCATACATGTGAGTATCTTCTAAACATTGCTTGATCCGGGATAGTTATGCGTTAATATGGCAGATGCTGCCAATGGCAGTGAATGCCGTTGTATTGAGATTAGAAGGAACACAAATGACGAAGTCATTTTTTGAATGTGTTCTGAGATTTGGCAGGTGCCGAAGAGGCAGCACGTGCCGTTACATTTAATAGGAGGAATAAAAATGGCAACAGAGACACAAAACGGGAGTACTTACAGTATCAAAGAAGCAGGGACGTTTGGAGATATTCAGATTGCAGATGAAGTGATTGCAATTATAGCAGGATTAGCAGCAACCGAAGTAGATGGGGTTGCAAAAATGTATGGGAATATTACCAACGAATTGGTGAGCAAACTTGGAATGAACCGCTTATCAAAAGGAGTAAAGGTTTTAGTGACTCCGAATGATGTGAAAGTAGATTTATCCATTGAACTAAAGTATGGATACAGTGTAATGAAAGTATCGGAAAAAGTACAGGAAAAGGTGAAGCAGGCGATTGAGACGATGACAGGCTTAGAGGTTTCTGTGGTTCGTGTGCGGATCGCCGGTGTAGCAGTCGAGAAAGAAGATAAGGCATAATATGTTATACGTTATGAGATTCTTGATGCACAAAGAGAAAGTGCTGTAATTGTTCAGGCAGCATCCTGTATTAACTGCGGGATGCGTATGAAAATGTATATCTCAGACAGAGATGCCCCCACCTCTAAGCAAAGCGTAGGGGGGCAGGAAACTTGTCTCAGGCGGGGTTCAATCTCCGTCTGAGATATACGCTCCGCGAGGATGCACAGGGATTTGCATATGAAAT
>CAJOPP010000003.1 GCA_905236365.1 uncultured Lachnospiraceae bacterium | reverse complement strand
TCGACTGCATCCGCACCGGCACCAATTATTTTTACTTCACTGTAATCGGACGTCAGAACGTGGTTCGTGTCACACAATAACGTTACCGAAATCTTATATTCTTTTGCAATGTTCTCCACGATACGCACGACCGGACATGCATCTGCATCCACGTAAATCTGCATTTCATCACCTTCCTGTCACCCATGTTTCAAATTGATTTTCACACCTGCTCAATATCGCTGGATTTTTCCAGTTCTTTTCTGAGCCACGTCAGTCTTTTTTCCTCCGACCGTTTACTGCTCTTGCCAAGACCGTAAAGGATCAGTCGGAGATAACTCCTTACCGGATTCCTTTTGCAGGTGTTTTCTTTCATACATCTTATTATCGGCACTGTGCAGGATCTCACTGTAATCCCGTATTGTGTCAGGATCGGTGCTGTCATAACCCCAGGCAATGCCAAGCGGTTCCGTTGGGTTGCTCTGATTGTAGGCAGCTATTTTATCTTCGAGTTTTTGGACAAGCTCTTCCGTGATCGTGTTGCTGCCGGACCTTGTGATGATTACGCAGAACTCATCTCCTCCGATTCGGTAGCAGGAGCCTTGTTTTCCAAATACTTCACGTATGATACCTGTTGCATTGATAATATATCTGTCACCTGCCTGGTGACCCTTGGTATCATTTACTTCCTTCAAATTATTCAGATCCATGGAAATAATGCTGTATTCCTTTTCTGCACTTAACTTCTCAAGATCACTGTTAAACGCTGTCCTGTTGAAAAGTCCTGTTAGCGAATCTGTGTTGGCAAGCTTTCTGTAATATGCTGCCATCCTCCCTTTTTCTACTTCTTTGAGGGATTCACGAATATTCCTGCAGGCGAGCAGTACGATATAGCACAGTACCAAGATGCGGCCAAAGACGTCGTTTTGTGCTCTTACACCGGTCCAATAATATAGTATTTCAATCAGAGCGGCTACAACGAGAATGAGTATGGCTCCCGCATTAAACAGTGCCGTTTTGTCCTGACTCGTATTTATCCCGTTGGAGAATACTCCATCTGAGATAAAAGTCTCCGGCGGATTGTAGGAATGCACAGATGAAAATGTCGGTGAAACTGACTCGCATTCCGCAACAAGAACGCCGGAAGCCTTCTTGGATTTATCATCCTCGGATAATCTTTTCCTTTTACCGTAATTCTTCATTGTTATCATAGCGGCTGCTACCGAGTAGAGAAGCAGTGTTCCCCATGCTATGTGAGTCAGTATAACAGACTCTTTAAGGTCCATAGTCTCTGTAAATGCAAGGCCTGTCACAAGAATAAAATCTACTAAACAGCAGCATATCGGTATCCTGTATAAGCATTTGTCTGCCGGCCATAGAACGGAATGTATATATAATATATATGGCATCGGAATGAATATGAGGATGTAAAAGGCTATAACAGCAGCAAGGGCTCTGTTTTCCATAAGAATAACCATGGCATTGGTTTCTCCCCCGGTCCAGATCCCCATCAGGACAGAAGCGATTCCAAAGGTGATCATCCTGAAGTTTGAGGAACGAAATTTCCTTGAAATAAGAGAATAAACGATGATTCCTATTCCACAGATCAAATCAAGTATGGAGATTATAAGGGCAGGAGTGGAATCTCTCACAATTTTTGATCTGAGATTATAATAATCACCGGCAATCAGTTCCGGCACGGTTACTGATATATTGTCATAAGCAGGCTTTATTTTAACCGTAATGATATTGCTATCATCCGATACCCGAATAAAGTGCCATACATTACCGTTGGATCTCATAAGTAAAGAATCCGGACCGACATTTTCATAGATTTCTTCTTCCCCCGCATATACAAAAACATCCATAAAGCTGGTTGTAAAAGAAAGGCAACCACCCGCACTTATGATATCTGAAGCATTCATAGTGACAGCGTGTGCACCGTCAACTTCTTCTACCGTTACCGGTGATATGACAGTGCCTGTATGATCCGGAAACATACCCTCTAAAGCCTGCCCTGTACCTTTGATGGCATATACTGCAATAATGATGCATGCAATTGTCAGAAACAGAGTATAAACTCTAACGATCACTTTATCCATTTCTACCTCATTCATCTATAAGCGGCAGGATGAATTGCGTCCCGGAACACCGGGAGCGT
>CAJOPP010000002.1 GCA_905236365.1 uncultured Lachnospiraceae bacterium | reverse complement strand
CAAATACTATTCGTTTGTCAATCGGAACGGAAAATATTGATGACATTATCGAAGATTTGGAAGAGGCTTTCAAAGCAGTACAGTAATCAAGACGAACGGAAAATATATGATACGGTGCTGGTAAAAAATAATTGATATTGTGAAAAACTCCTTAAACAATGTATAATAATCAGAACTCCTTAATGTAAAATAATGTATGTGGTGTGTGTGAAAGTGCAAAAATCACATGGTGAAAAACGGATTCTTTCAGTAAGATGAAAGAATTCGTTTTTTTTATATTATAGGATACTCTGTATTCTATAATGCAAAAATGTTTCACGGGATGCACATCACGCGGTGAAGAAGTTAATTGCTTCGGAATACAGCTCGGGTATGAAAGAGCCGCAGGTTAAGTTTTGTTCCTGATTATCGACAGGATTGCACCAGCAATTTTATCTTGCAACAATAAGGTCAATATGTTAGAATGCTACTCGAAGCATAAGTTGTTACAGTTGAGAGGTTAACATGTGCATTGGCAACGCGCTGAACTGCAATCGGAAGTCATTTCATATTTTAGTAGTATAGATAAGAAGTGGTAACTGTTCAGTGCTTCTGCACAGATACAGGAAGTGAATAATGAATCTAAGAAAATCAAGTTTTATCTGAAATTTCTAGTGATTTTATCTAACAGGAGTAGAACAAATGTTAAATCAATTTTCAAGAACGGAATTATTATTTGGAAAAGAGGCAATGGAACGATTGGAACAGTCCAGAGTGGCAATATTCGGAGTCGGTGGAGTCGGTGGTTATGTGGCAGAGGCATTGGTCCGCAGTGGGATAGGTGCTATAGATCTGATTGATGATGATAAGGTTTGTCTGACGAATCTCAACCGTCAGATTATTGCCACAAGAAAGACGGTTGGGCAGTATAAGGCCGATGTTATGCGGGAACGTATATTAGAGATTAATCCGGATTGTAAAGTGAAAGTTTATAAATGCTTTTACCTTCCGGAGAATAAGGATGAATTTGATTTTACAAAGTATTCTTATGTAGTAGATGCAGTCGATACGGTAACTGCCAAGATTCAGTTGGTAATGCAGTCACAGGAGTGTGGAACTCCGATTATTAGCAGTATGGGAGCCGGCAACAAATTGAACCCGGCAGAGTTTGAAGTGTCGGATATTTACAAGACATCGGTATGTCCTCTTGCAAAAGTCATGCGCAGAGAATTAAAGAAACGCGGTGTTAAGAAGTTGAAGGTGGTATATTCCAAAGAGAAACCAATCCGCCCGATTGAGGATATGGCGATTAGCTGTAGGACAAACTGCATCTGTCCACCTGGAGCTCAGCATAAATGTACTGAGCGCCGCGATATTCCGGGCTCGACTGCATTTGTACCGTCTGTAGTGGGATTGATTATAGCGTCAGAAGTGATTAAGGATCTAACGGCAAACACGGGTAGAAGGACAGATCAGCAGTAGCTTACCATGCTATGTAAGATTTTAAAGAACAAACAGGAGATATAAAATGTTTCAAAAAACAATAGAAGAATTAGAACAGGACAATCGGGATAAACTGGTGATTGATGTCAGAAGCAAAGAAGAATATGAGAAGGACACTTATCCGGGAGCATATCATATTTTCTGGGAAGAGTGGGAGGAGCATCTTGAAGAGGTTCCCAAAGACAAACCGGTTTATCTTCTTTGTTATACCGGACAGCGGAGTAGTGAAATTGCGGAGACCTACAATAAGCTGGGGTATGAGCTTTACAGCATAGAGAACGGATTTCATAGTTATCTGCGTTTCAAATTGAGTAAGCTGATGAATCAGGAAGAAGAAAAGAAAATTACGGAAAGAGACGTTGAAAGGAGCATTGTAAAACGGTTCCGAAAGGAAATCTGGCGCCCGTTTGTCAAAGGAATCAATGAATACGAGATGATTCAGGACGGAGATAAGATTGCAGTATGCATTTCGGGAGGAAAAGATTCCATGCTGATGGCAAAACTATTTCAGGAATTGGAGCGGCATGGTAAAAAGAATTTTGAAGTTGTGTATCTGGTCATGAATCCGGGATACAATGAACTGAATTATCAGACGATAGTGGATAATGCAAAGTTGTTAAATGTACCAATCACGGTGTTTGAATCGGATATTTTTGACACGGTGGCAAAAGATGATATTGGAGGTTCCCCTTGTTATCTCTGTGCCAGAATGAGAAGAGGGCATTTGTATAGTAAGGCGAAAGAGCTAGGTTGCAATAAGATTGCATTGGGACATCATTTTGATGATGTGATAGAAACGATTGTGATGGGTATGTTATATGGTGGGCAGATTCAGACAATGATGCCGAAACTTCATAGTACTAATTTTGAAGGGATGGAATTGATTCGACCGATGTATCTGATTCGGGAAGACGACATTATTCACTGGAGAGATTATAACAAGTTGCATTTTATTCAATGTGCCTGCCGGTTTACTGAGAGTTGTGCTTCCTGCGGAGGAACAGAAAAAGGTTCTAAGCGGGCAGAAATCAAAGAATTGATCAAAGAACTGAGCAAAAAAAGTGATGTAATTGAAAAGAATATTTTCCGAAGTGTGGAAAATGTAAATCTGGATACTGTGATTGCGTATAAGCAGGATGGGATTAAGCATCATTTTTTGGATGAATATGATATGTAACAGTTATTATTAGATAAAAGGTTTAAATGGAAGGCGATAGGGAACGATGACCTTAAAACAGTATCTGGATATAGGGAATACCTATACCTGGATGCTGTTTTTATATATGATTTGCAACTCACGAAAATAGGGCGTTTTGACTGGCGAATTATATATGTTACTGTTCAGATGTACGCCACCGAGTGAACTGTAACTTATATATGCATATTGAAAGTGAAAATGCATATATTATATTGACAAAATATAGTT
>CAJOPP010000001.1 GCA_905236365.1 uncultured Lachnospiraceae bacterium | reverse complement strand
CGAAGGTATGCTTTAGCTCGTGCCCGAAATGGAAAACATATAACATATCCGGCAACGTCCGGCTTAAGTAAATGACATTGGTTCACTCGTTAGCCAGTAAACAGTAACGGCTAACTACTGAATTGTTACACATTTAGACAAAAAGTTCTTGACGAATGAGACGTAATCCGATATGATAGAAAAGTAGTCGGATTACGTATATTCGTTATTCGTGATGCAGATCGCATCAATTTTCTCATTTTATTTAAGTTAATCAATATTGCAGAATAGAATATTGAAATATGAATTTTCCTTGAAAATATGTAACGTTTTGGAGATGGATTTAGAAGATCATATAGTGGTAGATTTACAGCTGTGATGTTTGAGATTCTCCGGATCGCTATAAGTATATGAAACAAAAAGGAGAATTTAGAATATGAATTATGAAGAATTTTTGGAGTATATTAAGAACAATCTTGTAGAATATTTTATAAAACAGGAAGGAAAAAGTGTTGAGGAAGAGAAGAAGGAGGGCGAAGCAGTAGAAAGTACAGAGTGCTATGAAGCGGAGCTGCACAAGGTTGTGAAAAATAATGGAATTGTGCTAGATGGAGTAACGCTTCGCAAGAAAGGAGAATGTGTCAGCCCGAATATCTATCTGAATACTTATTATGAAAATTATCAGATGGGGAAACCCTTGTCTGTCATTTTTGAAGAGATTATCAGCTATTATAAGAAGGTAAAAGAGGAGAACTGTTTAGAGATTGAAGATGTTGGTGATTTTTCGCTGGTTCGGAATAAAATTGTATTGAGGTTGGTCAATTATGAGAAGAATAAAGAGCAGTTGAAAACTTGTCCGTATAAACGATATCTGGATTTGGCAATTACATTCCGTTACATTGCCAGTAAGGACTGTATGGGCATTGCCAGTTCTTTGATTTCGAATCAGGAATATGAACAATGGAAGATTGATTTGGAAGATCTATATCAGATTGCATTGTTTAATACCATGCGGGAATTTCCGTGGCAAATGGAGTCTTTGGCAAAGGTAATCGCTGATTGCATGCGAACAAAGGTTTCGGGAATTCTTCCTAAAGAACTTTTAAATGATCTGGAAGAGATGGGAAATATGGAAAATGGTGTGAATATGTATGTGCTCTCGAATGATGCGGGACTGAACGGAGCCACCTGCATTTTGTATGACAATGTTATTCGGAACTTTGCAAAGGTACAGGAAGCTAATCTCTTCTTGCTTCCATCCAGCATACATGAAGTAATGTTAGTGCCGGAAGATGTGGATACGGATCCGCAATTTTTGTCAGAACTGGTAGTGGAAGCGAATCAAAGTGCTGTAGGATATATTGATCTGTTATCAAATCATATTTATTATTATGATAGAGAGAAAGATCAGGTGTTTATATATGGGCAAAACTGATGTTACAGAGTAACAGTTACCTTTCAGTCACCAGCATTTGCAGTGGACGACGTATCAACAACGTTAACTGTACCAGTATCGGGCATACTGGAATGAGAAGCTGTGTCCGAAGCGTAACAGTGAAGCTTTTGACTTCGCTGTTACTATGTAGAATATGAAAAATTTATACTTTGTTGACAAATAACAGGCTATGCCATAAAATAAAGAAAAGTGGATTCTAATGCAAGTATTGTGGGGGTTGTGTATGGATAATAATTTTGTTAACAGAAGAGATAGAATTGTCGCTTCTGCTATTGAATTGATTAGCGAAGCCGGTCTATCCTCACTTACTACGAAGAACTTGGCAATGAAAGAAAGAATGTCAGAGTCATTGCTTTATCGGTATTTTGGGGGTATCGATGAAGTGTTAGTAGAAGTGATTAAGATATTTACGAAGTTCGATGATAGTATTATTGCAACCGTTGAGGCTAAAAAAATCACACATTTAGAAAAGGCAATCGATTTTTTAAAAACATTAGACTCCTATTATGAAGGATATAGAGAATTAACGGTTGTTATATTAAATTATGAAGAGTTTTTGCATAATGTCAATACAAGGGAAATGGTCACAGAATGTATTAAGAAACGAACCGATTTTGTAAAAAAGGAATTAGAATTTGCAATTGAAGAAAAAGAGATTATAGATACATTTTCGGCAGAAGAGCTTTCCATCCTTTTTTTTGGAGGATTTGAACAGAATCTATTGAATCAGAGAGTTTGGGATGATGGTAAAGAGCATGCTCATGGGATGGCATCTATTTTGGACAAATTGTCAGATATGATTAAAATCAAATAAGATTCTTAGAATTTGAATATATGGTTACTTGCAGGTTTGGAGGTTGAGATGAAGGTATTAGTTGCGGATGATGATTTTGCAAATAGACAGTTTTTAGAGAAATTTTTCTCTTCCTATGCCAAAGTTGTTGCTGTGGACAATGGAATGTCTGCAGTGGATGAAGTGGCAAAGGCGTTAAATGAACAGGAGTCATTTGATTTAATATGTTTAGATATTATGATGCCGAAGTTAGACGGTTACAAAACATTAGCAGCCATAAGATGGGCTGAGGATAAGTATAAAGTTTTAGAAAAGAATAAGGTAAAGGTACTTATGCTGAGTGCGTTGGATGAGGATGTGCACGACCAGATTTGTATATGTGATGATTATGATGCGTATATTTGCAAACCAATTCTAGTGGATGTATTAGAAGAACAATTGACACAGCTTGGGTTTACAAGATAGATTAAAAGAATTAAGAGGGTAGTATTCATGGATTTGTTTGATTTTATGCGGGAAGCAAATATGGAAAAGGAATCTCCCTTGGCGAAGAGATTACGACCAACGACCTTGGATGAGGTTGTTGGTCAAAAACATATTATAGGAAAAGATAAGCTGCTATATCGTGCGATTGAAGCAGATAAACTCAGTTCTATCATTTTTTATGGTCCTCCGGGAACTGGTAAGACTACTTTGGCTATGGTAATTGCGAATACCACCAGTTCTGTTTTTACGTCTTTGAATGCCACTACAGCAGGAAAGAAGGACATGGAAGAGGTAGTTAGGCAGGCCAGGGAGCAGTATGGAATGTATCAGAAAAAAACGATACTATTTGTGGATGAGATTCATCGTTTTAATAAGGCACAGCAGGATTATCTGCTTCCTTTTGTGGAGGATGGAACCATTATCCTGATTGGTGCGACTACGGAAAATCCGTATTTTGAAGTGAATGGGGCTCTCATTTCCCGTTCTCACATTTTTCGGTTAGAGCCTTTGGAAAAAGAAGATGTCAAAGAATTGATCAGACGTGCTGTTTATGATGTGGAAAAAGGAATGGGTTCCTATCAGGCAGAGATTGAGGAAGAAGCATTGGATTTTTTGGCAGATATGAGTGAAGGAGATGCCAGAAGTGCCCTGAATGCTGTGGAATTAGGTGTACTTACTACGAAACCGTCGGAAGATGGCAGAATTCATCTGACGCTTTCCGTTGCAGAAGAATGTATTCAAAGAAGAGCAATCCGATATGATAAAGATGGGGATAATCATTATGATACAATTTCTGCATTTATCAAGAGCATGCGGGGGTCTGATCCGGATGCTGCAGTTTATTATCTGGCTAAAATGCTTCTGGCAGGTGAAAGTGTTACATTTATTGCCAGGCGGATTATGATCTGTGCCAGCGAGGATGTAGGGATTGCAGATCCACAGGCTATTCAGGTCGCAGTGGCATGTGCGGAGGCTGTGGAGAGGATTGGCATGCCGGAAGCACAGATTATACTTGCAAATGCAGCGATATATGTGGCAAGTGCCCCAAAGTCGAATGCGGTTTGTAATGCAATCTTTTCTGCAATTGATATGGTGAAGCATCAGAAAACAGGAGCTATACCGCCATATCTGAGGGATGCACACTATAAAGGAGCCAAGGATTTGGGACATATTGGGTATCTGTATCCACATGATTATCCTAATAATTATGTAAAACAGCAGTATTTACCAAATGAGATAAAAGATAGCCGTTTTTATTTTCCAACAGATAATGGATATGAGAAGATGGTAAGAGAACATTTAGAAGAATTACATGGAGAGGATGAATATGAATAAAGTTAGAAGAGTGGTAGCATTATTGTCTGTTATCGTGATTGTAGGTTTGATCATTGCAGCGTTTATTTGTGGAATTACAGGAAGTAAATATTTTTTTGGTCTTTTATTTCTTTCTTTTGCAGTTCCCATCGTTTTATGGGTTTTTATGTGGTTTACCCATTTGATAAATGGAGATTCCAATGTGATTTCCAAGGAAGAGATGGATTTGTTAAATGATATTCGGGATAAGAAAAAAGAATCGAATGAAGAGGCATAAAGATTATTGGTAACTGTTCAGATACAATGTCATTTACTTAAGCCGGACGTTGCCGTATATGTTATATGTTTTCCATTTCGGGCACGAGCTGAAGCATACCTTCGAACTAAGCTCGTACCTCGCTAAGGTCTCAGGCATTTCGCTTAACTTTAAACGCAACGGTACTAAACTCATGACT